>JABRWB010000058.1 GCA_039961635.1 bacterium | reverse complement strand
GTGTTGGACAAAAGCAACTCCCGCGCCCCGCCTCGCGCCAGGTACGAAAAAAGCAGGTTCGCCGCGCGCCTTCCGAATACGCAGATGCGCGGCTTGCCGCCTTTTCCGATTACGGTCATCTGGCGGTGATGCAGATGTATGTCGGCTACGTTCAATGAAACGCATTCGCCGATGCGCAGCCCGGACGAATAAATCAGCTCGAACAAAACATGGTTGCGCATTCCGACCGGCGTTTTGGAATCCAGCGACGGAGGAAGGCCGGATTCGCCTGCCGTCCCCGGCTCGTCCTGAAGCAGCTCGTCCGCAAACGGCATGAACGCCTTCAGCTGCTCAAGCTCGGTCGGAACGCGGGATTTCGATTCGGGGCCGTACACCGACAGCGCCTCGCCTATCGTTTCTTTCGAAACGTACGGCGGCAGCGGGCGCTCCTGTTTTGGAACGCGCAGCGCGAGCGCCGGATTGGTTTCGGACAAGCCGGACTCCACAAGATACTCCCCGAATGCGCGGAATGCCGCGATTTTACGGGCCACGCTGCGGCGCGACACGCCCCCCGAAATCAAGCCGGCGATGTACCTGCGGATGAGCGCGAGCGTCAGGTCTTCCGGCCCGGATGCAAGCTTGCCATCCTTCGCCCAGCGCGCGGCCAACGATATGTCTCTTATGTAAGCCTTGACGGTATTAAGCGCCATGCTGCGGCTCAATTTGAGCCAGGCTCCGAAACCATCAAGTGCATCGCCGCCCATTGCAATAGTATAAAGCCGAATATGTGCAAACCACCATTATGCGGATTTTTTCTCAGGCAAATACAGGCCCAGTCGAGAAATCAAAAGCGCAGCCGTTGTTGCGCCCGCCGCGCCGTACGCGAAGGTCGCCCAGGGCGCGACCGCGGTCCACAGCGCTCCTCCTATTGCGCTTGCGAAAATCGCGCCGATTCCGGAAATCAATCCCAATGCGCCCATCGCGCTGCCGCGCAGCGCGCTGGGAACCAAGTCTGCCGCGAATGCCTTGCCGACGACTTCCGTCGCGGAAATATACAGCCCGTAAACGGCGAAAAGCGCCCACAGGTGCCACGGCGCGTTCGCAAGCGCGAATCCGGTGTAAACCAGCGCGAATACAACCATCCCGCCGACGAGAACAGATTTGCGGCCCACGCGGTCGGAAAGTCGTCCCAAAAACGGGCTGCCCGCCGCGTAAATCACGTTATATGAAATATACAGAAGGATTACTCCCGCGGCAGAGAACCCGGCGTCCTTCGCCTTGAGCAAAAGAAACATATCGCTCGAATTGACAAGCGCGAAAATTCCGACCGGGACCAGGTACGCGCGAAACGCGCGCGGCAGATCATGGAATCGAATGCCCGCTTCCGGCGCTTTACCGGAAGGCCCGATTTCCCTGACCAAAAAAAGAAAAAACGCCGCGGCGATCCCCGGAAGCACGGCGAGCCAGAGTACGAGCCGCAAATTATCGTCCGCCGCCGAAATCAGCGCTAGCGCGATTAGCGGGCCGATAATGGCTCCCATCGTGTCCATCGCACGATGGATACCGAACGCTTTCCCCTTGTATTCAGGTGGAACCGAATCCGAGATAAGCGCGTCCCGCGGACTCGTGCGCAGCCCCTTTCCGAACCTGTCCACTGTCCGGGCCAAAAGAGCGGCCGGCCATATGTAGGAAAGCGCTAGCAGAATCCGGCCAAGCGCGCTTGCGAAGTAACCCGCGATGACGAACGAACGGCGCTTGCCCGCCCTGTCCGACCATCGCCCCGAAAAATATTTGAGCAGGCTGGATGTCCCTTCCGCGATTCCCTCGATCACTCCCAAAAGCGCGACCGGCGCGCCGAGCGTGACCGTCATAAACAGCGGAATCACCGGATAGAGCATCTCGCTCGAAACGTCCGCCAAAAACGAAACGACGCCCAGCTTCACCAGATTGGGCGTTACTCCCCTTAACGGTCCGCTTGAAAATGGTCTCTCCAAATTCCCGCTCCGTTGTTGCCGGGGTTACTCGCCGTTGCCGTTTTCCATCGGAAGCTCGTCTCCTGTTTGGGAAACGACCGCGACATCGGACACTTTGTCCCCCTCGGAAAGTGTAATAAGACGCACGCCCTGCGCGGAGCGGCCGTATACGTTGATCTTGGACACCTGCTGACGGATCATCTGGCCGCGCTCCGTGATTATCAAGATGTCGTCGCCGTCGTCGGTTCGCCGCGCGGCGATTACCGGCCCCGTTTTATCGGTCACCTTAAGCGATATGACGCCCTTCGCGCCGCGGTGCGTCTTGCGGAACAACTCAACCTTGCTGCGCTTGCCGTAGCCGTGCTCGCTTGCGACAAGCAGGAAGTCCTCGTCGGAGAGCTTGTCGCATCCGACAACCCAGTCATCCTCGGCTCCGAGACGGATGCCGATGACGCCCTTGGCGGCGGTGCCCATCGCGCGCACTTCATCCTCGTTGAAAATAACCGTCATTCCCGCGCGGCTGGTTATAGCGAGCTGATCCTGGCCGGTGGTGGGAAGCACGAACAGCAGCTCGTCGTTATCCTCCAGAAGGATTGCGCGCTTGCCCGTCGAGCGGATGTTTTTGAATTCATCGATCTCGACCTTTTTCGCAATACCCATTTTGGTGCACATAAATAAATAGGGATGCGAGTAATCCGCCAGGTTGACAAGCGCTGTGACGGTTTCGCCTTGAGCTATCGAAATCAGATTTATCACCGGGATTCCGCGCGCGCTTCGGTCGAAAGCGGGGACGCGGTACACCTTGAGCGAATGCACTATGCCGCGGCTTGTGAAACAGAGCAGCGTGTCGTGTGTCTCGGCCGTTGTAAGCAGATTTACGACGTCGCCGGTTTTGGTCGTCGCACCGATCAGTCCCTTGCCGCCGCGCCCCTGCGCGCGGTAAGTGGATAGCGGAACTCGCTTGATGTAACCGTCGCGGCTGACCGTGACCACCACGGCCTCGCGCTTAATTAAGTCTTCTTCGTCTATTTCGCCCGAATCGCTGGTTATTATCGTTCGGCGGGCGTCGCCGAATTTCTCCACGGCCTCGGCAAGCTCCTTCTTCAGCACGCCGTCGATCTTTTTCGGATGCGCAAGAAGATCCTCCAGATATTCGATCAATTTAAGCAGCTCTGCAAGTTCCGCCAGCACCTTTTCTACTTCAAGCGACGTCAGGTGCGCCAGGCGCATGTCCAAAATCGCCTGCGACTGGATTTCGGAAAGTTCGAATTCCTCCATCAACTTTGCCTTTGCTTCGGACGGATTCTTGCTTCCTCGGATTATCTCGATAACTTCGTCGAGGTTGTCGAGCGCGACTTTCAGGCCTTCCAAAATGTGCTTGCGCTCGACTGCGCGCTCGAGTTCAAACTCGCTCCTGCGTCTGATGACTTCCCTGCGGTGGTTGATGAAGCGATCCAATACTTCTTTAAGAGAAAGGAGTCTGGGTACGCCGTCGTCTATGCAAAGCATGATGATGCTGTACGAAGTTTCAAGAGGCGAATACTTGTACAGCCGGTTGATCACGACCTGCGCGTTGGCCTGCTGCATCAGTTCGATTACAACGCGGATTCCGTTGCGATCGCTTTCGTCGCGGATATCCCTTACGTGTTCGATTTTTTTGTCGCGAACTAGCTCCGCGATCTTTTCCACCATCTGGGCCTTGTTGACCTGATAGGGAATTTCGTTGATTACGATGCGGTAGCGGCCTTTGGAATCCTGTTCCACCTCCGCGCGGCCCCGCATTGTTATCGTGCCGCGGCCGGTTTTATAAGCTTCCTCTATGCCCGAGCGGCCGAGAATCAGCCCGCCGCCGGGAAAGTCCGGACCCTGCACATGTTTGAGCAATGCTTCCGGGGCGATGTCGGGATTATCCACGACCGCAGCGACAGCCGCGCCGAGTTCCCGCAAATTGTGCGGCGGGATACGCGTGGCCATTCCGACCGCGATGCCCTCCGTGCCGTTCATGAGAAGGACCGGCAGCCCGGCGGGAAGAACTTTCGGCTCCTGCTCCTCGCCGTCGTATGTAGCGTCGAATTCAACGGTGTTTTTGCGGATGTCCGCAAGCAGGTACTCGCCCAGAGGGCTTAATTTGGCCTCGGTGTATCGCATCGCGGCGGGCGGGTCGCCGTCAATCGAGCCGAAGTTGCCCTGCCCCTCGACGAGCGGATAGCGCAGGCTGAATGGCTGCGCCAGCCGCACCAGCGAGTCGTACACCGCCGCGTCTCCGTGCGGGTGGTACTTGCCGACGATGTCGCCGCAAATCTTTGCGCATTTGCGCGTCTTCCGGTCTGACAAGTATCCGCCCGTCATCATTCCGTAAAGAATGCGCCGATGGACGGGCTTGAGTCCGTCGCGCACGTCCGGGATTGCGCGGCCTATGATCACGCTCATCGAGTAATCGATGAAACATTCCTCGACCTGCTTCGAAATCGGTACAAGGATCGGTTTCCTTAGGGTTTCGCCGATGTTTTCTTGTCTTGCCATTGGTTCCTGTCCGCTTGAAAGCGGCTAAATGTCCAAATTTTTCACTTCGCGGGCGTAGTCGGTGATGAACTTCTTTCGCGGCGCGACTTCGTTGCCCATCAGGTTGGTGAATACGGTTTCCGCATGAGCGGCATCGTCGATCGTCACCTTGAGCAGCGTTCTCGACTCCGGATTCATTGTCGTCTCCCAAAGCTGGTCGGCATTCATTTCGCCCAGACCTTTGAATCTGGTGATTTCCGCGCCCTTTTCGCCGATTTCCTTGAGAAGTTCTTTCAATTCGGCGTCGTTCATAACGTAGAAGCGCTTCTGCCCTTTTTTTACGCAATACAGCGGATTCTTCGCGATGAAAACATGTCCCGCCTCGATGAGTTCCCGCATATGATTGAAGAAAAACGTGAGCAGCAGAATTTGGATATGGCTGCCGTCCACGTCCGCGTCGGTGAGTATGATCGTCTTGTCGTACCTGCGGTTTTCGAGGTCGAAGTTCTGGCCGATATTCGTTCCGATCGCGGTGATGAGATCGCGGATCAGCGCGTTGTTGAGCATCTTCGCGTCGCCCGCCTTTTCCACGTTCAAAATCTTGCCGCGGATCGGCAGAATCGCCTGGAAGTTGCGGTCGCGTCCATTCTTGGCGGGGCCTGCCGCGCTGTCTCCCTCCACGATGAAAAGCTCCGTGCGATGGTTGTCGCGCTCCGCGCAGTCGGCCAGTTTGCCGGGAAGCGAGCTGTCGAATCCGGCTTTCTTGCGTGCGATGTCGCGCGCCCGCTTCGCCGCAAGCCGCGCGCGGCAGGAAGCCTGCGCCTTGGCTACGATTTTTTTTGCGATTGGCGGATTTTCGTCGAAATAAGCGGAAAGGTGCTCACCCACCGCCACTTCCACCATGCCCTGAACGTCCGTGTTGCCGAGCTGTGATTTCGTTTGGCCCTCGAACTGCGGATGCTCCAGCCAGACGCTGACAACCGCCGTCACGCCCTCTCGCACGTCGTCGCCGGACGGCACTTCTTCGTTCGCTTTGTAGAGGTCGTTTTTCTTGGCGTAGTTGTTCACTACGCGCGTGAGCGCGGTTTTGAAGCCGACGATGTGCGTACCGCCGTCCTTGGTAAAAATATTGTTGGCGAAGCCCAAAATGCGCTCGTTGTAACCCGTAGTGAATTGCAGCGACACTTCGATGCGGGTCGAATTTATCTTGTGCTCGAACATCACCGGTTTGTGCATCGTTTCCCGGTTGCGGTTGAGCCACTTGACGAATTCGCCCAGACCTCCAACCGCCTTGAAAGACGCTTTCTCGCCGTCGCGGTGATCGATCAAATCGATTTTCAGGCCGGCATTCAAAAAAGCAAGCTCCCTAAGCCGCTCTTCAAGAATGGGGAATTTGAAATCCGTAGTCTCGAAAACATCCGGATCCGGCCAAAACGTGACAACGGTGCCGCGCTTTCTTGTTTTGCCGCTGACCTTGACAGGCTCCGTAACCTCGCCGCGTTCGCAAACGATGCGCGTAATAACTCCGTCGCGATGTACTTCGGTTATATATTTTTGGGACAGCGCGTTTACGACGCTGGCGCCGACTCCGTGCAGCCCGCCCGATACTTTATAGGCGCCGCCGCCGAACTTTCCGCCCGCGTGAAGCGTGGTAAGGATTACTTCGAGAGCGCTTTTGCCCTCGCTCTCCATAACGTCAACGGGAATGCCGCGGCCGTCGTCGGTAACCCGGATTCCGCGGTCTGTGAGTATCTCGACCGTGATATTCTTGGCATGGCCCGCCATAACCTCGTCAATGGCGTTGTCCACGATTTCGTATACGAGATGGTGAAGGCCGGCCTCGCCGGTGGAGCCGATGTACATCGCCGGCCTGTGGCGCACTCCCGCCAAACCCTTGAGAACCTGGATCTGATCGGCTCCGTAGTCTCCTTCCACAACTTCGACATCGGCCGAAGGTGCCGCATCCTGCGCTGTATCGGCCTCCGGGTTGCCGCCCAAATCAAAGTCGGCGCCGCCCGAATTGTTCGGGGCGCCGGCATGGTTTTTCTGACCTTTCTTCGACACAGCCATACGAAAATGCTCCAAAAGCAAAAGTGCCTGAAGGCACTGGACTTACCAGCTGAAAGCGTAATTATACTAGCATAAAAACGGGCGGATGTGAAGTGTTTTCACAATATAAAGATGTGTAGGATAACCGCTTTTGGCCGATTCAAGAAGTTTAAGTAAAAGCGGTAATTGCCGGATGGATTGCTGCCCAATTGATCTGTTTCGTTCGCAGCGGGCACAACAGGCCGAATCAACGGAACAGCTTTTTAATAGCGCTAATGACGCGCACAATAAGCCAACAGGCGGGCAAGCCGCAAGATAAAAAAAGGGGCGAGGAATCTTATTGGCAGGGAAAACGCATTTGACGGCACGAGGGACGACGCCTTAGGCGCCGCCCCTCGAATAAAATTCTGCCTAGTTGAACCGGAAATTACTGGGTGCCGCCGGTTCCCTGGGCGTGAGTGCTCGGCAGGCCGACCATAAACTGGCCGCCCCTGTTGTAGCGGATCGTGACCGTCCAGCCGCCCGTGTCAACGGTCTCGTTGAACTGGCTGGCGCCCGCGAAACGCTCCCACGAGTCACCGTCCCACATGAAAACCGTTACGCCGCCGCCCGCAGTGAACTGACGGTAAAGCGGGAGAACGATGGTCAGGTTCTTGCTGAATACGGTGCCGAAGGAACCCAGCGAAGTATCGACCGTAACCTGGCATCCGCCGATCTTGTAGTAGCCCGGATAGCTTGCGTTCGCCGGCGCAGTATCAAGCGGGCCGACGCCGAAGTTGATCCAGGTGGGGGACATGCCATTCGTCGTAACGTACGTGTCGTTAGGAAGAATGGCCGCGGCACCCGAACTATCATCCTCGACGCCGATGCTGTCGGAGCCGTGATAGTACGAATTGCCGTCGCCGTCCATGGTAAGGTCGATCATTCCGGTCCATGACCATTCAACAAGTGGCAGCCAGCCGGCTCCCGGGGGAGTTTCCCACAGGTACCGTCCGCCGCCGCCCCAGCAGCTCGTCGCAAGAAGAGCAGCCGCCATCAATACTGCCAGAAAACCAAATCTCATCTTCCCTTCTCCTTTAGTTTGGACTTACGCTGTTGGAGGAGGCGATGCGAGCTGCAAACCTCTTCTCCAAAGCCAACTGCAAACTTGAGTCATTTTACCCCGCTTTGGCCAAATGTCAAGAGACGGGGCAAATGCATCGCCGGCAGGCCGGCGCCGCAGTCAGCCTATTATACCACGACAAGCGCGAAAACGATAATTCGGTGCGCATATGGCGGAGGTTCTAATCAAATTTGTAACAAACGAACAATTCGTACAATGTAAACTATTTAACCGCATACATATGTCTTGTTTGCGGGAACCCGCATCAATTCAGGACAACGAGCCTTCCAGGATGCACATGAAATTGACTTCAAGTTCCGGTTTGCCCTTCCTGGACAGGGGGTACCAGTTCCGCGGAATTTTTGCGGAACCGCTTTTCGATGGTCAAAATCGCGTCTCCGCCGGCTTCCATTACCTCGCTTTTTAACGCGAACTCGTCCGGGCCAAGCCGCGTGAATACACGCCTTTCCATGTTTCCGGACGGATCGGGTGCGGACTCGAACGCCCAAACCTTGGCCGGCACTATCATTTTTCCTTCCATTGCCGTACGCCACCCGCCCGGACTGTACACGTCAAGGTAAAGGATTCCCCTGGGGTCGAAGCCGGCGATCCAAACTTCAATGTAATCGGCTCCCGAAGGCGATTTGCCGGATACATCGAATCGCAGGGAGCCTTCTCCCAGAAACTCGGCGGCCCGGACAATATCGCCTTCGCCGTCCGACCATTCGCCCGAAAGAAACGCGAAAGTGGAAAACGAGAACGGGGTCTCTTCCGCGTCGAGCATCCCCGCGGACATGGCGGCTGCGAATACGATTAAAAACGCGCAAGTTCGAACAGGATTCATTTGCTCCTCCGGCGAAACGAACGCGGAAATAATACAACTACTCTTTCGCCATGTGTTTGGATCTGCAGAGCCGCAGGTTAAGCCTCCACGATTGGCATCTTTGTAACAAGCTTTTTGAATTTGCCGATTCGCCCCTTCGTTGTGAATAATGTCCGGTGGTTAATCCCAAATCAAACAGGAGAAAACACATGTCAGCAGTTGGAGACAAGCGCGCGGACCTCGCCGGGCCGGGCATCAGCACCTACGAAGCGGTGGACGCAATCCTTCCGGACGATTACGACCCGATTCTCGACCCCAAGGACACGCAGAAAGCAATAGCCGCGATCAAGGAGTACATCGAGCACGGGCTTTGCGAAGAACTGAACTTGTTCCGAGTCGAATGTCCGTTAATCCTCACGAAGGAATGCGGAATGAACGACTACCTGGACCGCGACGGCAGCCGCACGCCCATAGACTTCCAGTGCGGCCTCGGCCTTGAAAAGAAGATAGACGCCCAAATCGTCCAGGCGGCTACGAAATGGAAGAGGTTCGCCCTCAAGCAGTTCGGATGCGAAGTGGGAGAAGGAATCTACACCGATATGCGCGCCGTGCGCAAGGACTATTTCCTCGACCACGACCATTCCAGCTATGTCGATCAGTGGGACTGGGAGCGCGTCATCACCGCCGAGGATCGCAACCTGGACTTCCTTAAAATGGTGGTCAAAAAGCTTTGGAAGGTCATTCGCGGAGCTGGGATGTACGCGATGAAGCTGTTCCCCAAGCTCGCGGGCCGATTCCCGGATTTCCCGGAAGAGCTGACTTTCCTGCATGCCGAGGAAATCCTTGCGATGTACCCCGACCTGCCGCGCAAGCAGCGCGAGACTGAAGTCATCCAGAAATACCCCGCCATCTTCATAATCGGAATCGGCTCGGTGCTGGACGACGGCTATCCGCACGAGATGCGCGCCGCTGATTACGACGATTGGATAACGCCGACCGTCGTGAAAAACGGCAAGCAGTACCACGGGCTGAACGGCGACATCCTTGTCTGGAATCCGGTCACGAGGCGCCGCCACGAGCTTTCGAGCATGGGCATCCGCGTGACCAAGGATACGCTGGTGCAGCAGCTCAAGATTTCAGGCCAGGAGCATTTCCTGGAGCTGCCCTACCACAAGATGATCCTGAACGACGAGATTCCGCTGTCCATCGGCGGCGGGATCGGCCAGAGCCGCGTGTACCAGTACCTGCTGCGCAAGGCCGCGCTGGGCGAGTGCAGCGTGACGGTATGGCCGGAGCAGCTTCACCAAATCTGCAGCAAGCACGGGATAAGTTTGCTGAGGTAGGAGCTGGGCAGGCACAGGTCGCAATATCGAGCGTTTGATCAGGGCGGAGACTCAAATGGGCTTCCGCCCTGTGTTTAATGCATACAAAATATCTATGTCGAAGGTATGTCCAACTGGGGCTTTTCCAAAAGAAGCTTGAGTATTAACCACCATAAATAAATGCAACTTTGATCTTCAAATTCATCCGAATCCATAAGTCCATGGCAAACTTTGTTCCTTAAATTCATTCCCGTTCGTTCAACAAGCAAGCTGCGTAGCTCAGAGATAAAATGAGCCCCAAATAACCGGCCCAATTCTGGCCTGAAAAGCAGTTCATTCAAGTCCATTTCCTCGTGATGCCCATCCTCCTTAACCTTTATGGTTTCAACGCCGCACTCACGCATAGCTTCGCGAATTAGGTTTTCCGTCTGTGGTATAAGCAAATGAAGCGATGTGGCCCACTCTCCCTTCAATCCCTCCAACAATCCGCGTGCAAATAGCTCAGTTCTTGCTTGGGGAATTCTCTTGGAATCCCTCAATGCACGCCTAATCACTCCTATTCTCATTCTTTTTCGGTGTTCTAATTTAATTACACAAAGCCTTGGTTTCAAGCTAATTTCGACAAACAGGCAATATCCAATGCGGTTATCTTGATTCAGTTCAGCGCGCTGCGCCTTAATTCTGTCGCCCTCTTTTGTCGACATTTTTGCCGGTACTTTAGCGACAAGCCGATGCGCTTTATCGAAGTAATCCGTCGAAGCCAACGAACGAAAAAGCCCAATATCTTGCGAATGCTCTATTGGCTCTTGATTCGGCAAAGGCAAAGAAACAAGAGATAATAAGGCATCCATTTGGCTCATTCCTTTTACCGAATCCGCAGATTTTTCAAATACTTCTCTAGGCAAAGTAATTCGACCTTCGATAACTATTGGATTCGCCTCTATTTCCTTGGCAATTTCGCGCTGCCAATTCACTATTTGGATTTTTATCTGCTTTACTTGATCGACCGGTACGTTCGCCTCCCTAAGCCTATCAACCGCCTTTTCCGCAAGCTAAGCGCGCGCGATTTATTGGGATTGTCACCTGCAGCACATCGAGCTGCGTCGCCAAATAGGCAGTCCGCGGCTCTAACTAGCGCCTCCGTCTTGCCCTGTTCATTACCATTCAAAATCTGCCATCCAGCTACTAAACCAAGCACCTTGTCCGCCATTGTGGAATTTGGGACGCCCTCACAAAACGAAACAAGTTTCTCCAAAATGGCTATATGTTTTTTCGGATCTCCAATTTTGAATTCCAGAAGCAGCCTTGATAAATCCTCAATAATATTTTTGCAACGAAGATTAAGATGCCAGTCTTGATTGCACTGCCTGTCAATAGTTTCTTCAATTGCAGCGACCACCTTGTTTATGTAATCTGAATTGCCCTTTGAAATTGACATAGCCAGTCGTAGCGCTCTTTCAAGACGGTCTGTAAATTTTGCTGGCCAACTGGAGTGTTCGATTATTGAGGCTGACTCTATATATGACTCAATTGCCAGCTTAGCCGACGCTATATCGCGCTTTCTTATCCAAAGGACATCAGCCACCCTCGCCCTCATATCTGAGTTGGGTATTGAAGTTGAAAGTTCGTTAAGAATGGCGAGTTGGTTTTCGTCTAAATCCTCCGGAATCATGCCTCGTCTTCCATCTTCCAAAATAGCCATTGGCGTAAATGGCGCATCTTGTAAACCAGCATTCAACATCATTGTTGCCAAGCGAGACAGAAGAAGATATGCGTTTGCCAAATGCAACTTTCCTTCCATTTCCGCATTGTCAGCGGCTTTTTTTAAAGGCCGCCAAATGCTGTCGCATGTAGGTTCGTCGTCGGCAGCGAAAACTGAATCCCACAAAATATCCCGGAAATCGGATAACTGAATATCGGACAATTTTGACTCCCTCCAAACTGGGGCTAGAATTATCTCGACCTTGATTTCCCCACAGCCCAGTCCTTAAACTTGGCTGCCTTTGCTACAAAGCGGCAAAGCTTAGCCAGAAATTCCTCACTTTGCAGCTCGCCGACGAAGATCAAATCTGAGAAGACTCCATCCGGCCAATTCACATCCACCAAAACAGCGTCTTCGTAGTAATCCAAAAACGCTTCGCGTCCGATTCCGGCCCTTCCGCCACCAAGTTTGCCGCTATGAAGCAAGGCAATGTTTCCGAATGTCGTCTTGGCAAAAACGCCCGCAATTCGCCGGTTTATGCCTTTGAACGGGATGTTAATCTCGCAGGAAATGTCCAAATCGAATTTGTGCTTCGGATTGTCAATTCCGAAGCAGCACCAGAATCTATTTTCACATCGGTGAGCATCGAAGAATGACCAGAATTTCTGGTCAGGGTGCCATGCAACAGAAACGTCTGTTACTCCACCTGGATGCCCAATCCGATTCTTCACCTTCTCCCCGCACCCGTTCACAGCCTTGTCGTAAATCTTGTAGGCCTCCTGAATTTCACTTTCGTCTACAAGTACACGTGCTATCGAAATGCTCATATCTCCACCGCCTCTGCCAGGATGCTTCTTTCTAGAATTTCATCAAGCGCATCTTCCTGTACCACGTCTATCTTCCTTCCAAACAGCCTTTCAAGATCGACGATTAATCCGCAGGGAAAAAGCTGCGTTTTGCCGTCGCCTTCGGCAATCAGGAAATCGATGTCGCTCTCCGGCCCGAGTTCGCCGCGGGCGGCGCTGCCGAAAACGCGCACGTTTTCCGCTCCGTGCTTTTCCGCGAGGCGCAGGATTTCCTCGCGCCTCTCCAGGACTTCGTCACAAATTCGATTTATTTCGGAGTGTTTCATATCTCCACCGCCATTTCGAGAATTCGGCGTTTTTCCGGGCTGTCGGGGGCGCTTTCGAGCACAACATCCACACGACATCCAAGCAGATCTTCCAGGTCGGCCACCAAGCCTCCGGGAAACCAGGGAATGTGGGCGGGCCCGGGCATCACGATGAAATCCGCGTCGCTTTCCGGGCCGTCGGTGCCGCGAGCTGCCGAGCCGAATACACGAATTCTCCCGACTCCATGCTTTGATGCAATGCGCAGAATCTCGTCGCGGTTGGCGGCAATCCTTTCCGAAATTGTTGCAACCGTGCTCATCAACTTTGTACCCGCAGCATTTTACCTTATTTGGCCCTATGGCTGCAGCTATAATCTCCTCGCCTTCCAAGGAGCACCCCATGCCCACCCAACGCACCGCCTTCATCGACGACGATTTCTGTTTCGCCTGCGGGCAGAAGAACCCGCTCGGACTCGCGCTGTCCTTCGATGTACGGGAGGACGGCACCTGCGCGACCGAATTCACCGCCGCGGCGCACCACCAGGGCTTCGCCGGAATCCTGCACGGAGGGCTGATCGCGACGATCGCCGACGACCTGATGAACAACCACCTGTTTCGCGGATTCGGCGTGTACACCGCGACCGCGGAGTTATCGACGCGGTTCAAGGCGCCCGCGCCGCTGGGAGAGCCGCTGGTTTTCACCAGCCGCCGTACCGCCGCCCGCGGCAAGGTGCATGAAATGGAATGCGACGTGCGCAAAAAGTCCGACGGCTCGCTGCTTGCCGTATGCAAGGGAAGGTTTATCGAAGTATCCGTTCCGTCAGCCAAAATCCTATGAACCCACAATCCCATGAACCGCGGCATTTATGCCGCGCCTGCGCGGGCTGAATCCCGCGGATCATGGTTCGTTGTTTTCTCCACGCGACAAACTACCGCCCGTGGCCGATTGCGCCCGCGGGATTCGCCCCCGCGTCCACCTTTGCGTAATCCAGCTCGCTTCCGAGCATGCTGTGCGGAATCATGAATATCACGAACATCAGCACCGCGGAAACAAGCGTATGCCATCGCGCGGCGCGGCTTGGCGGAATCCCGCGCTTGCCCAGCGTCCAGCACGCGCTCACCCAGCCGATGAACGCGATCAGCGTTTTGTTGTCGGTCAAGTCCCAGCCGAGCGGCGCGCCCGTCCACCATTCGCCGAACGAATAGTACTGCACGATGGGGCCGAAGATCATCCCGCCAAGCGTGATCGCGACGAGCGTATACCACGCGAGACGCCGGATGCGCCCGGAGGGATTCAGCAATTCAAGCGCGGTGCGCGTCGAAAACAGCATCGCGAGGAACATGAGCAGGATGTGCGGGATCATCGCCCAGGCGGGTACGTCGCCGCGGAACCGGATGACAACGGGGCCGCTTTCGGGAATTTTGAATGTGCCTTCCGGCGTCGTCAAAATAACCGAGTATTCCAGCTTGCCCGCGGGAGGCTGGTGAGGAAGTCCGCCGATGAATATCCGCCTGCCGTTTTTCTCGGAAATCTGCATAGGCATGGCAAGCGGCGCGTCCTGCGTTTTGAACCGCTTGTATTCAAGCTCGGCGGTACACCCATCGCCCGGATCGGGAATCGAAATGGTCGCTCCCGACGCGCCCGCATGGCTCCTCGGCAAAGAATACGAGTATTTCGTTTTGCCCAATTCGAATTCGCCGCGTTTTGGATGAGTCGGGCCGGTCAATCGCTGATACGCGGCTGACGCGAGGGTGATTAATACTGCGATTACCCAAAGCAACACCGCGCCGGCGCGTCCGCGCTTTTTGGTTTGCTCGCTCAAAATGAATCTCCTGACAACCGGGCGGGATTATACTTTCGCACGCTTGAATGAGCCGCTTCGAGGCTCCGGTGCAAGGTTTCACAAGCTCGCGGAGTATAATCAACTCCGCCGGCCCGGTTTTCAGCGGGCCCGAAGGATACGGCAAGTCGCAATCATGCGAATCGCGATCGTAACGGACGGCTGGCTGCCCCAGGTGAGCGGGGTTGTGACCACGCTCGTCAACGTCAAGGAGCAGCTCGAAGCGATGGGGCACGAAGTGAAGGTTATCGGCCCGGACTTCGCGCACCGGCATTTTCACTGCCCGTCCTACCCTGAAGTAGAGCTTGCGGTGTTTCCGTTCCGCGAAATCTCGCGCGCGTTGGACGCGTTCCGGCCCGACGCGATTCACATCGCGTCCGAAGTGACCGTGGGGCTTGCCGCCAGGCGGTACTGCGTCAAGCGCGGCATCCCGTTCACTACGGCTTATCACACGAGATTCCCGGAATACATCCGCCAGAGGTACCCGGTGCCGCTGCGCGTTTCGTACTCGTACTTCCGCTGGTTCCATTCGAAGGCGGCCAAGGTGCTCGTGCCGACCGCGTCGATCAAGCAGGTGCTGGAGTCGAGGGGATTCCGCAACATCGTACTATGGGAACGCGGCGTTGACACGAACCTATTCAAGCCGCGCGAGCGCTACGAAAAAATAGTTCCGGATTGGCCTCGGCCCGTCATGCTGTATGTGGGGCGCGTCGCGGTCGAAAAAAACATCGAGGCGTTCCTGGATCTTGATTTGCCAGGCACAAAAATAGTCGTCGGCGACGGCCCCGAGCGCGTCAGGCTTGAAAGCGAGTATCCGAATGCCGTATTCACCGGCTACAAAGCCGACGAGGAGCTTGCCGAGTATTACGCCGCGTCCGACGTTTTTGTTTTCCCGAGCCGAACCGACACCTACGGCATCGTGCTGCTGGAAGCGCTGGCATCGGGAACACCGGTTGCGGCGTTTCCGGTGCCGGGCCCGATGGATCTTATCTCTGATGGCGCGACCGGAGCTTTGGACAACGATCTGGAAGCGGCAGTCCGGCGCGCGCTTTTAATACGCGGAAGCGCGTGCAGGGAATTTGCGCTCGAAATGTCCTGGCGAAAATGCGCCGCGGATTTTCTGGCTTTTCAGGCGCAAATAGACGAAAGGAAATTCACCGTACGCAGGTTCGCAATGCCCATCCGCTCCGTCCGCGCGGCCCGCGCGATCGCGGGATTGCGCAGGATTTCGACGAACGCGGTTAGAATGGCCGCAGTCCGGGCTTCGGCGCTTCGCAGGCGGCTCCCCCGTTGATTCAAGCTTCTTTGGAGCTCCCTTCCCCCTGAAGTTCGACTTTGGGCAGGTCTTTCAACGATTTCAGCCCGAATATTTCCAAAAACCTGTCCGTAGTGACATAGCTGAACGGACGCCCCGGCCCTTCTGTGCGTTCCTTTACCTTGATCAGACGCTTTTCGAGAAGTCCCTTTATTACCCCTTCGCAGTTGACTCCTCGGATTTCCTCCACGTCCGTGCGGGTGCACGGCTGTTTGTACGCGATAACCGACACGGTTTCGAGCGCGGCTTTGGATAATCCCGTTTGCTTCGTTCTTTGAAAGAATGCTTCGATGGTTTCATACGCCTCCGGCACGGTGACCATTTTCACTCCGCCCGCGACTTCGATAATCGTCAGTCCGGACGATTTGAGACATTCCTTCGACTCGTCAAGAGCGGCGCTCAGCTGCGCATCCGAAAACCCGAAAAAATCTCTTAGCCTTGAAAGCTCTACGGTGGCGCCGGCGCTGAAAAGCACCGCCGAAAGCAGTGCTCCCGGCGGAAGTGTGCGCGCAACTTCATTCGGACCAATCGAGCCTTGCCCGGATTTGTCCGGCGGTTCCGGACCGCGAACGGGATTTTCCGAATCGGTTTTTACATTTCCCATCGGAACCGCCTAAGCATCATCAATTGAAAAGCGCTTGTCCTTCAGGCTTTCGTCCACTTCGATCTTGTTCAGGACGTCTTTCACGGCCTCGGTTTCCCTTGCGTATTTCTCGGCTCGCTTCTTCATTTCCTCGGTCGGCACCACGCCGGTCAGGGTGACAAGACCGTTCGTCACCTCGACTTCGATGTTGTTCTGAAGCAGCTCCACGTCGGATTTTATCGCCGCCAACACGGCGACCTTGATCGTTCTGTCTTTGACTTCGAGCGATTCGGCGAGCCCGGGGACGGTAACCTCGCTTTCGGCCGCGCTCTGGCCTTCGGGGGTGATTTTGCCCGAGCAGCTGGGCGCCCCAAGCACCGATATCACAAAAAACGCGCAAAGCGCGTAAGTCAGGTAACGCAACTTAACCACCTTCCACAAAAGGATACCGGAGTTTAACACCTTTCGCCGCCGGCCGCTTGCGGGTTATAATCCCCGCGATGGATTTCAAGTTCGAGCCCAAAGTCGTTTCGATATCCGTGCTTTCGGTCATCGCTGTCGCGGTTTTGCTCGTATGGGCGGGGAGGAGCTGCAACATCGCCGCAAGGATTTCCACTGTTTACGTGACGGGCGAAGCGCACAACTCGGTGGAAAACGAAAGCAGGCTTTACTTCGTGCCCGACGACGAACCCGTGATTCTGGTTGTGGAATTCGACAAGATTACGGCCGAAACCACGATGAACACGCACTGGTATTACGTCGCGAAAAACACGATCGTGCATGAATCCAGCCAAAAAATAAACAAAAAGGGCAGATATACAATCAGGCTGAACCGGAACGCCGGAGACAGCGAGGTTGGAGATTACAAAGTGGAAGTCGCGCTGGACGGCACGCCGCAGACCTCGGTTTATTTCCGAATCGCCGGGGAGCTTCCCCCGCCGCCCACCGAAAAGGAACGAAAGGAGTTCCTCCACCGCATCTACAACATCGAGGAGCCGCCGGACGCTGCGGAAGTGCCGATCCTTTCCCAGTTCGCCACTGCGTCGAGCGTTTACGGGCTGACACAGGCTCCCAAGGAAACTAAAGACGTTTTTCCACGCGACGCGGAAGTAATCTATTTGACCATGCTTTTAACAAGCGCACCGGAAGGCACCAAAGTAAGGGTTGATTGGTATTTTTTGGGCGCGGACGGCAGCTCCGACTCTACGCTAATTATTCCTGCAGAGCTCACTACTTGGGGAACACGCCAGCTGGCCTTCAACCTTAAACCCGGCACGGGAGACCTGCCCGCCGGCAAATACGAGGCTGCAGTATCGCTTAATGATGTCGAATTTGCCAGGATTCCGTTCGAAGTGCGTTAGCCCGAACCAACAAAAAACATAGCAGGGTTGTTTCGCGGCGCGGTATTGCCGTCCGCGTTAATTTGTATCAAGCAGTGCAAAAGCGCTTGCAGGGGAAATTGATGCTAAAATCAGCTTGGATGAAGCGTAACAAACGCCGAAAGGAAAACCGATGATCAGGACTTTAGACGGGGTATTGCTCGCAGCTCGTGACCTGCCGGCGAGTAGGATTGCGGTGGCAGGCGCGGACGACCCGATGGTAATCGATGCGGTCAGGCTGGCCGAAGACGAAGGGCTGGGGCGCGCGCTTTTGTTCGGAAATCCTGAAGCGATCGGCGTTGCGCTGGAAAACGCGTCTTCGCCGCCGCAATGGTCCGAGATAGTGGCGTCAGACGATCCTTGCGCAGCCGCCGTTGATGCGGTGAAAAGCGGCGCGGCTGACTCGGTTCTGAAAGGAAACGTGCCCACGAATACGCTTCTTAAAGCGGTTTTAAGGCGGGATGCCGGGGAAGGCGGTGTGGAAAGGCTGCTCTCGCACGTCGCGATCATCGAAAACTACAGCCAAAACAGGCTTTTGATTTGCACCGACGGCGGGATGGTTACGGATCCCGATGTTTCAAAAAAAGCCGCAATTCTGGACAACGCCATCCAAGTGGCGCGCTCTTTGGGGCTGGAATGTCCAAGGATAGGCCTTCCCGCTCTGATGGAAGACAAAGGCCAGAACATTTCCAGCCTTAACGATGCAAGGAAACTGATGGAAATGTACAAGGCGGGAAGGTGGCCTGACACGATAATGGACGGCCCCTTCGGAGTGGACGTATTCCTGGACGAGGAATCGGCCAGGCACAAAGGAATCTCAAGTCCTTGCGCGGGCGCGGTTGACATTCTTCTATTCCCCAACACCGATTCCTGCAACATCGCGGTCAAGATGGTCCTCCACTATTGCCATATGGATATGATCGGCTTGGTTGTGGGAGGCATAACTCCGGTGATTTTGGTCAGCAGGGCGCATTCCAGCCGCGCCAAGCTGATCAGCATCGCCCTGGCGAAAATCGTAAAGCGCGGAGCGGCGCAGGCCTCGTCGGAGGTTCGTCAGGCGGAGTCCGCCGGATAGCCGCGATATGCTAAAATCGGCCGGGCGAGACGAGCGCCCAGACAAAATTTTCTGCAACGAACTTTGCCGCCTTCACGGGGGTTTCGTATGACTCTGCCTGTTTTTGTGGCATTGGTAGTTGTCCTGGCAATTTTTGTGAGCATACTAATTGCGCTTTCCAAACGAAAAGCACAGCCTGCATCCACCGGTTTCAAATCCTCTTCCATTCCCAAATCGGTTCAGGAGGAAAAGCGCCAGGCGGTGGCCACTCCCGTAGCGGAACCGGCGGCAACCTCGGCGGCGCCGGAGCCTCAGCCCGCGGTTGACGACGAAGAGCCCGAGATTGAACCGGAAGATGCCGTCATCCCTCCCGAACTTGCATCGCTCAAGCTGATAACGGAAACCGACCTTTCGGCGGACAAGATGGCGGAAATTGAAACATTCCACAAGAACAGCCCGCGTCCGCCTTCACTGCTTTACGAGATTTTCCAGCATCTGACGCTGGGCACTTACGACGCGAAGGAGTTCTCCAAGCTCGCGGGCGGGGATCCGGTGCTCGGCGCAAAGCTAATTCAAACGGTAAACTCGCCGTTTTTCGGTCTGCGAAGCGAAGTGAACAGCGTCCAGCGCGCGGTCATTTACCTCGGATTCAATTACGTTAAGGACATCGCGTTAAGGCAGGCGATGGAGGTTTCGTTCAAGGGCGACAGGGGGAACCTGCATCCCGCGTATCACAAGTTCTGGATGGCGTCGTTCGTGGCCAGCGCGCTGGCCTTCAGGCTGGCGAAGCATCTGGATATGGATGACAGCGCGGCACTCGCCACGAGATCGCTTATGTCTTATCTCGGAAACCTCTCGATACTTGCAAACAGGCCGGAATGGGGCGACATTTACTTGGAAAAACCGGGCCTGCTCCAGCGCACCTTCGCGGAGCAGGATTATCTGGGTTTCAACGCAGCGATAGTCGGCTCTTCTCTTGCTTCATTCTGGAAACTGCCGGCGGCGGTCAAAGATGCGATTCAAACCAGTCTCTTGCCGCTCGCTTGCAACGCATCGGATTCCGGAGCTAAAGATTTTGCAGGCCTTGCGGTAACTTACTTCTCCTGCCGGATAGCCGATCAGGTCGCATTCGGCGGACTCAAAGACATCGCCGAAGCGAACGCGAATCCGAAGGAAGTTCTCGAGCTGTTCCGGCTTCCGGGATATCTCAAGCGTGCAAAGGCGGAGCATATTGCAGACTACCTCCAGGAGCCCAGTCTGCGCACCGAGGTCAACAGGGTGATTTCCCAGATGATGTCCGACAAATCCATCCAGGGCTAATCAAGCCCCGGAAAGCGACTTTTCTATTAGGCCTTCCATGTCCTGTGGCAGCGGAGCATCGATGTAAATTATTTTGCCCGAGCCGTCAACCAAAATATTTGTGGGCGTTCCGAACAAGTCATACGCTTTCCAGATTTCGTGATTCTCGTCAAACACGATCGGATAAGGCATATCGTGCGACGAAATGAACCTCTCGACGGTGGCCCGGGTTTCATTGGTCTTGGTGTTGACGCTGAGCACGACGAATCCGCGATCCTTGTACTTGTTGTAAACCTCAAGAAGGTGCGGCATTTCCTCGATGCAGATCGCGCAGTTCGTGCTCCAAAACGTTAGCAGGGTCACCTTGCCCGGAACGAAAGTATCCGAGAATTTTTTCGTTTCGCCGCGGTAGGAATATTCGAAGTCGATTGGAGCGTCCCCGGGCTTTGCCGGAACGTCGCCTTCCGCCACGGACACCACCTTGCCTAGAAGCTGCGACTCCGCTTCCGCGGCGGCATTATTCACTTGCGACTGCGCTTGCCTACCCGAAGACGCATTCACCGGCAACGCTGAAGGCAACCCGCCGAAATTCTGCCCCGCTTTGAACGAGTAGAACAACGCGAAAAGCACGAAAGCCCAGCCGAAAACGTGCTTTACCGCGGTCATCCACGCGCCTTGTTTTTTCTGCAGGCTCGACGCGACTCCGGCGAACGTCCCGACGATCATCGGAAGGAACGCTACACCGAACGCATAAAGCAGCATCATGAAAAATCCGGTGACCGGATTGCCTTCCTTGGCGATGTAAGTGAGGATGAACAGCACGACCGGCCCGAGGCACGGCGCCGCGATAAGCCCCGAAAGCCCGCCTGTCAGCGCGACCGCGAAATATCCCCGCTTCTGCTGCGCGTTCGCACTGGCCGAGATCAGCGCGTTCGGAACCGGCATCGTGTAGATGTCGAACATCATCAGCGCGAAGAAGCTGAAGAACAGCGCGATAAGCAGGTACGCGATCGGGTGGCTCGCGACCGCGGCCAGCGACGCGCCTACTACGCCCGCGAAAAGCCCCAGGATCGCGTAAACGATCGCAAGCCCGATTCCGTAGGTCAGGCTCAGCGTGAACGCCTGGCCGCGCGTCCCGCTTGTGTTCGACGCGCCGATGGTTATCGCGGTTATCGGCAGAAGCGGGAACACGCAAGGCGTGAAACTGGACAAAATCCCGCCAAGAAGCGCCAGCGCGAACTTGAGCACCGGCCCGGCGGTTATGAGCATATCCTTTACGGACGATCCAAGAGCGTTCAAATCCATAATTTTCGCCTCAGCTTAGGACGGCTTCGAGCATCTGAAGGTTCAAGTTGGCGCCAAAGCGCTTCTCCTCTTTGCCTGCCTTGAAGATAATCACGGTGGGGACGCCCATCACGCCGAAGCGCTGGGCCAGCGCCGGATGCGCGCCGACGTCCACGTATCCCGCGTCCACCTTGTCCGCGTGGTCTGCTGCGAACTTTTCGACTATCGGGCCGATGCGCTTGCAAGGGCCGCAACAGGTTGCGCCGAAGTCGAGAACGAGCGTCTTTGTAGTCGCCAGCATCTCGTCGGCGTTTTCAGGCGTCATGTTTGGCAGATTGGACATAAAATCCTCCAAAAAGAGCCCGGATGGGCCGGGTATTTATACCAGAGGGAGACGATTTTCGACCAAGGCTATGGCCGCTTGCGAAAAAACGAGGCGACGTCGTTTCCAAGTTTAATTTCGTCCCTTTGAATGCCTTCTAAGGCATTCCCACGAAGTCGGGAGTTAACTATTTCCGGCACCGGTACACCCGCGCCAATTTCAAGGCCGGACTTGAAAACGAGCAGCCTATCCCAAAATTCCCGCTCCAACAGTGCGCTCCAGACCTTCGCTCCGCCTTCGACCAGCACCGAGTAAATCCCCATCTCCGGCAGCTTTTCAAACAGAGATTGCCAGTCAAACCCGCCCGCCGCCAATCTCTCAACACGTAAAACGGATACATGCGGCGGCAATTCCGGAAGCACGGCGTCGTCCGGTGCAGCGACAATCACCTGCGCATCACCGGTTTCGCAATCCCGGATTCTGCCCGCGCGTTTCGCACGAAACAACTTTGCCTCTGGCGGCAGGTCACCGGATGCTGTGACAACAATCGCCGCCGGATCGCGCGGCCGCTCGATTTCGATTCCGTCCGCTGCAAGCACATCCGGCCTGACCGTGAGCAGCGGATCGTCCATCCGCAGCGTCCCCGCGCCGATCAGAATCGCATCGTACTTTTGGCGCAGCTCATGCGCGTACGCGCGCGCCTGCGGCCCCGTGATCTGCGCCGGAGCGCCGCCCGGCCCCGCGATTCTGCCGTCTGCGGAAACCGCGGCCTTTATCGCTACGAAAGCTCGGCGTCTCGCTCCCGGCCGATCTTGTGGTTGCGAATGCCGGTGGTAAAACGCGTCGTTCAAATCCCGGCATTCGTCTTCCAGCACTCCCGAAACGACTTCGATTCCCGCGGCTTCCAATATCGCGCGCGCGCAACCCGCGCTGCGCGGATCCGCGTCGTCCGCGCCCCAGACAACCACGGAAATTCCCGCGGCGATAATCGCGTTCACGCAAGGCGGCTGGCGCCCCTCGTGCGAGCACGGTTCGAGATTGCAGTAAAGCGCCGCGCCCTTGGCGCATCCCGGCGTAATAACTCCCGCCGCGCGATCCGCCGCGCTTGACAGCGAAAGAAGCGCCGCGCGCTCCGCGTGCAATCCGCCCAACTCCAAATGCGCGCCCTCCGCAAGCACCTCGCCGCCGCGCACGATTACGCATCCGACCAGCGGATTTGGCGACGTCCAGCCCAGCCCGCGCCGCGCAAGCGCGAGGCATCGCCGCATCAACTCTGCATCCGATTCCCGCTTGGACAACCCTACCCCGTCCTTAGACGGGACGCGAGCACTTCTATCGCATCCTTGAGGTCGGATGCTTCAAGCGGATCGGGCAAGTTGTAGCGCCGGGCGAGCGGCGTGTACAGCTTGCGCACGCGCCCAAGCGCGATCGTGACCATGTCGCCCGCGCCGGATGCCTTTTCCGCCGCGGCGAGGTCTTTGGCGCGAAGCACCCAGAACCGCCACTGGTCGAGATCGAAAGCGTCCCAGCCTTTCTCCGATTCGTGCATCTGTACGGCGAATACGTACAGGTCGGACCAAAAAGAGCGTTTTCCAGTGTAGGTGATTCCGTCCTTCTTTAAGCGGTCGGGTTTCATCCCGTCGAACTCGAAGTGACGGGTCGGCCCCCACACCTGAAGCACCGCCGACGCCTTGACGAAAACCGACACGGGCCGGGATTTGGCTTCGTAAACGAAGTCGAACTCCCGCAACACGTCGCGCGGCGACGGCTTGACGCCCAATATGGACGCCACCATCCACTTGGCGAAGACGCCGCGGTTGATGTTCGCCATCAAATCGCTGAATCCGTACTGCCAGAATTCGACCGCGGTTTTGCGCTTCAGATTGAATCCGCGTCCGTACAAATGCGAATTCTTTGTCGCATACCTGCCCTTGCTTCCACTTGCTGCCATTTCAAAACCTCCTGCATGGGATTGTGAACAATTATTCGCGCGCGGACGCGCGGTACAACGCCAACACCTTTGCCCATAGCTCCGGATCGGCGAAAATCGAATCGCTTTTTACCTGCTCGTAGTCGCGCAGGACCGCCGCGTGCTTTTCGTACGACGACGAAAGCACGCACAAGATCGCGCGGTCCACCTCGTCGTTCGTCAACGTCCGGTCCGCGCGCTGAAAACGAAGCGAGAACGCAAGGTTTTTTACTGGAACCGTTTTGCCGCCGATTTCCCGAGGCGCCAGTCGCTTGCCGGTGAACTGATCGAACACGAACGCATCCGCAAGACTCCCCCCCGCCGCGTCGCGGATTGTCGTAAGAAGCTCCGCAGCAGGTGTTTCGAGCGGAACAACGAGCGCCAAGTCGCGCAAAATCGCGGGAAATTGCGAAGGCGAAATTACCCTGCGGAAATCCGCCCTTGCCGCACGCAACGCGTCCAAATTGATTTCCGCGATGGCGATCCTTCCGCGCGCGCCTTCCATCGCGTCAAGCTCGTTGCGGAGTATTCCCACATATCCGACCGTTTTTCCCGATGCGAGAACGGCTACGGATCTGTCGCGCTCGAGCCACCGCGGACATTCAGGGCCGGCACCGGCAAATCCACCATCGCTCACGAGTTCATTCACCAGACGCCGCACAATTCCTTTTGCGGCGAAAAGCGGTGATACATTCCCGAATTCGGGGCCGGCGGCCGCCGGTGAGACGGAATCTTCACCTACGATGAACGCCAGCGTCCGTGTCTCGAAATACTTCGCCCCGTTCCTATCAATGGAATACGCATAATCCGCCGAAGGCTCGCCTGTGCGGTACACACGCCCCACCTCGTAAAAAACGGGAATCGGCTCCGAATGCTTGCGCCGGTTGAGCGTAAGGACTTCGACCAGTCCGGGCGCGAGCGAAGTCCGAAGCACGCTCATTTCTGCCGTGTCCGGATTGGCGATCTCCACATACGACCAATCCTCCGCTGGTGCGCCTTCCGCCCTTCCCTGCCACCTTTTCCCGACCGAGGGATTGACAAGCGAATAAGTGCGTATTTCCTGCAATCCCATCGAGCGGCAGATATCGCGAATCCGCGCCTCCCAGGCGAACGATTCCTCGAACCTCCCCGCGGCGAGCGGCAGTGTCGGCATTGATGGTTCGAGTTTAGAGTACCCGTACAGCCGAAGCACTTCTTCGACCAAGTCCTCCGCGATCGCGAGATCGCCGCGCCAGGACGGCGGCGTCACGCTAACGACCGGGGGCTTGCCAAAAACCGTGAATCCCGCTGATTCAAGCAGCCCCGTGATTTTATTTTCGGCGAGTTTCAGGCCGAGAAGGCTCTCGACCTTGGAAAGTGCAAACGATATTGATTGCGGCTCCGCGCGTCTTTCATCAGCGTCCCTGAAACTGCCGGGCACGAATCGCCCCGCGCCGAGTTCGTGCGCAAGATATGCGAACCGAAGCGCTCCGCGCAGCGTGCCTTCCGGATCCACCCCCCGCCCGAACCGCAGCGACGAATCGCTCATAAGCCCCAGGCGCTTGGACGTTTTCCTGATTCCGACCGGCGTGAAATACGCGCTTTCCAAAAACAGCTCGCGCGTTTCTTCCGTTACCTCGCTTTCCAGGCCGCCCATCACCCCGCCGATGGCGACCGCTTTATTTTCGTCGGCGATGACCAGGTTGTCCTTCGCCAGCGTGTATTCGTTGTGATTTATTGCCGTGAACTTTTCGCCGTCCGCCGCCCTCCGCACGATAATCCCGCCGTCGAGGCGCGCCGGATCGAACGCGTGAAGCGGCTGGCCCAACTCCATCAGCACGTAATTCGTGATGTCCACGATGTTCGAAATCGGATTGACGCCGAGTGAAGCGAGCCGGTACCACATCCAGTCGGGCGAATCCGCGATGCGCAGCTCGGAAAATCCCATCCCGATGTAGCGAGGGCACAGATCGGGCGCGTCAAGCCTTATCGGCCGCGCGATTTTTTCATCCGTCGCGCCCGCGCCGTCGAACACCGCGGGTTCGCGCCAGGAATTGCCGGTGAGAATCGAAACTTCGCGCGCGATTCCTATATGCGAAAGCAGATCGCCGCGGTTGGACAACGTGTCGAATTCCAAGACCGCATCGTCCCGCACTCCGTTCCAGCCGAGCGCATCGGGAATGACCAGCGGGAACCGCAGCGAATTCAGGCCCAGCTCGGCAAGCGTCGGAATCTCAAACACCGCGCCCGGGCCGCCCCCGCCGCGCGCCAGAATCGTGAATCCCGGGGGGATGTGCCGCGCGCGCGACCGCGCGTGGAATCGCCCGTCCGGAATTTCGATTTCGTATCCGAAAACCCCTTCGTCCTCCTCGCCTTTTTCCGCCCGCACCCTGGCGGCTACGCAGCCTTCCGTAAAATACGCGCTGAAACATGTAAAGCCCTCGGCCTCGGTGCCCTGCATCGTCAGGCCGCGCGCGATCTCGGCCGCTTCCAGCCGGAAATCCACAAACTCCCTAAGCCAGGAAAGAAGGACTTTCATCGTTCCACTCCGCGATACGCGGCGGCCAAACCTCCGCCGCGCCCGCATTATAGCAGGGGGGGGAGTGAATGCAAGCACGATTTTAAGCGCCGTTGTCCAAACTGCGCCCCGCCCCGATCCCGCAAAGCCGCTTCGGCGTCAATGCCTGAACATCGAAGATGAATTCCGGTATCCATGCGCTCCGCCCAACGCAAGTTTTATGCGGACGACAGCCTTGCCCCGATTTGCCAAACCGGGGCATAATCTTTTCGACGGCAAGCAAAGTGATTGCGAAATCGTAGTCTAAAGGAAATTCGAAGCCGGCAGCAACGCGCACCTCGAATCCATCGGCGAAATTACCTAATCTTTGCTTGGCAGCCTACCTCGCCACCAGCGCCAGCGCGTTCGAAAGCTCTCTGCCCGGCGCCGTCGCGTATTTCCCGTCCGCCCACAGTCCGCTCGACGCGCCGCCGTCCAAATTAATCGCGTCGTACGCGCCCAAAGCAAGCATCACGTCCGCCATCTGGCGCACCGTCGCGCTTCCACAAGTGACCAACAATATCTCGCCGCCCGCGGTGACGCCCACAGCGCTGCGCGCGCCGGTGTTCGTCAGGATTTTGGGACTCATGAATCCTTCGGCTTCCGGCTTGTACGCGACCGCGCCGCCGGCGACGAGCCGCGGCCCGCATCCCACCGCCTCCGTGCATTTCGACCAGAACGCGGCGGAATGATCTTCGCTGCCGCGAGGCGCGCCCGCATCCGCAAACGTCCAGCGAACGTTCACAATCCGCCCGGAGAGAAATTTCTTGGCAAGGTACTCCTCCCCCCCCGAAAACACTATCACGAATCCGCCTTTCGGAATCAGCATCGGCCCTGCGCCGGATTCCTTTACCTTGTAGTCGCTTCCGACGGCTATCTGCGTTCCCTTCGCGGGGGTGGAGTCGCCCGCCCACAGCGAGTTGTACACGGCCGCGACGCTCGCCTGCTCCGCGGTGTGGTTCAGAAGGAACGCGTACCAGTCGTCCGGCCAGCCGTAGTTTGAATCCAGCCCGCCCTTGATGCGGATCTTCAGCCGCTCCATCAGGTATCCCCCGTCCTCCGCGAATCCAAGCGTCGTCCCCGTATCGCCGATGTGCGCAACCGCTCCCCCCGTGATCAAGTTGTGATACGGCGACTTTATTTCGTCCTTGGAATACGCGTCGAAAAAGCTGCCGTTTATCGCCGCGGCCGCGCCCGCGCCCACGGCCATCTCTTCCAGAGTCGCAGTCGCGCCAACCTTGCCCTTCGCAAGCAGCACCTTCGGCCGGTACAGCGACAGCGGCGCGCGGACTACGTTCACCTGAAAGGATTTTCCGCCCGCCTCGATTTTTTTCGATACAACCGAGGGCTGCGCGCACACGGGCGCGGATATTGGGAGCCACAAAATCCAAGCCGCCAGCGATGCAACCGCGATCTTTTTCATTTTCTCCTCCGAGCTACTCCACCGCGAACGTGATCGACACCACCGCGGTCACGTCCTTTTGCAGCGAAGAAGTATCGTACATTCCGTAATCCGACACTTCGGTAGAGAACCGCGGCGTAATCTGGAACACGCCCATCCGCGCCTGGCGAACCGAGCCGACCCTGCCCCCCGCGCTTTCGGCGATCGCCTTGGCGCGGCTCTTCGCGTCCTTGGTCGCCTCCGCCAGAAGCTCGCCGCGGATATCCGCAAGCTTGGTGTACAAGTATTGCGGCGCCCACGACTCAAGCGGAATCCCCTCGTTCAACAGCACAGCTATTTCTCCGGGCAGCGCCTCGATTGCGGCGACGTCCTCACCCTTCACTTCGAAAGTCTGGGTGATGCTGTACTCCCAGTGGCGAGTTTCGCTGCCGTCCGCGTGCTTGTCGGTGATCACGTAGCGCTCGCTCTGGAGCGGATTGAACGTTATCCACTCGTCGGGCACGCCCTTGTCCTTGAAAAACTGCCGGACGCGCGCGGAATATTTCTCCACTTCGGCGTACGCGGCCTGCTGCGTCAGCGCCTGGAACGACACCGAGCCGCCCCAGGTTATGTAGTCCGAAGTAATCTGGCGTTTCGCCGAGCCGGTGACCGTTATCAGGTCGTTCGCGCGCTTGATTTTGACCGCCGCGGCGGATGCGATAACCGCGAAAACGACCAGCGCGGCGGACAGGACGACGAGACCCCAGAAATGCTGGGGAAATTTATCGGAAGACATGCACGGCCTCCTGGGGAGCACCCCCGGTCAATTATAACCGCGCCGGCCGCGGGCAAGGTCGCATGCGAGATACGGGCTACCGCGGCCGAAGAAATTCGAACGCGGGAATGGGGATGTTGCGAAGCACGGTGAACGCGATAAGCGCCGCCAGAAGCGTCCAAAGCAGCGCCGCGGGCGCGGGCCGCAGCCGCGGCCGCCATCCGAAAAACGCGCCGCCCGTTTCAATCGCGAGCAGCCAGAGAATCACCGGCAAAAGCGCCGCGAAAAACAGGTTGTCGCGCAGCGCGGCCGCGAAATCGCCGTGCACAAGCGCGTGAAAAGCGCGCGTGGTTCCGCATCCCGGGCAGTAAAGCCCGGTGAGGGAGTGAAAAACGCAGCGGGGCAGAAATCGCGATTCGGAAGGATCGAATTTCAAAAACATGACCGCGCCGAGCACGAAAGCAAGCCAGCACAGGACTATGAAAGCCTTCCCGGACGCGGACGCGAAGTTCCATTGTCCCGGACGGGTTGATCCTGCTCCTGATTCGCGGCTTGCATTTCCCACGGTTTAAAATCCGCCGGTGCCCATTTCCGCCATAATCGCCGCGAAATTGAGCGCGAACGCCGCAATGTTCGCAATCAAGCCGAGAACAAGCGCCAGGATGAAAAACAGCCGCGCGTTATTGGAGGATGATACCGCCCCCGCATAATCCCCCTGCGCAAGCTTTGTATTCACCTGAGCCGCAAAAATTATCGAAACGACGCCAAGCGGAACGCAGCAACAGATCGTCGCGATGATTGCCTCGACCAGCCAGTTTTTCACCTGCGGCGGCGGAGCGCCCTGCCCGCCGTAGTATCCGCCCGCGTGGGGATGCGGCTGCGCGTGGGTCCGTTGAGCTTCCGGGGGCTGCGAATATTGCGGGCGCCCGGTTTCCGGCGGCTGCGAATAGGGCGCGCTCCCGGCATCAGGAAGCGCCTGTCCCTCCCCGGATGCGGGCTCCTTGATCGGCTGTCCGCAGGCCGTGCAGAAAGACGCGTGGTCAACGTTGCTTGTCCCGCAATGCCTGCAGAAAATCATCTGGCGTCTCCGGCGGAAAAAATGAGATGTACCGCTACAGCCGGGGCGAGTATATGCCCGTCAATCCGGTGTGTCAATGCGCCGCCGGGCAACGATTTGGCCAGTTCAGTGCTAATTTCGAATTGATCATTTTTTCGGAAAAACCACAGAAAATCTAAGGAAGGAAACCCGGCCGCCGCCTACGGGAACTTTGAAAACCGCTGTCGTAACGCTCGTTCGCTCGTATTCAAGGCTCGAATTGGATATTTTCCAAGTCCCCGGCTGAAGTCCGAATTCATACTCGATTTCCACGCTTCTTCGCGTCCGGTTCCAGAATTTGACCTCATAATCGCGCAGGCGGCGTTTTTTGTCGTAATCCGATTTCTTGACGGCCGCCTGCAATCCGGGCGCGTAACCCGCCTTCAGGCGCACCGTCTCTTTTCTTGGAGTGTGGTCGAGAAAGTCCTTTCCCAGTTCGATAATCCCGCCCCGCCTGTCGCGCCGCTGGACTCGCACGTTACCCTTCGGAAGCGGGATCCCCAGCCCGTTTTCCTCTACGTTGTCGAATTCGTAAACAAGGTTCACGTTCGCACCGAAGCCGTCGTAAGTCAAAATCCTGCGCACGGGAACGTTTTTCGCTCCGATCAGCTTTATCTGCTTTAGCTGATTGTTCTGTATCGAAGTCGGCCAGGGCACCGTGTACATGTGGTACTCGAAAATTTGCGAGTCCTTTATTTCCCCGATCCAGTCTCCGTCTTCGTCAATCGTCGCATAGGTTCTGAACTGCCCTGGCTTCCGGATGCGCACGTTTCCTGCCACCAGGTTGAGTGTCGCGTCTTCGAACGAAATTCCGCATTCGTTTTCAAGCGTCACCAGCCCTTCAAGCTCGGCCATCGACTCGTCCTCTTCCACCGCGAGGATATAGCTGCAGCGCCAGTCCAGGCCATCCGTCAAATAGGAAAGCTCGTATTCGAGCGTTCCCGCCGACTCCGCTTCAATCTGCCAGTTGAGCGTCGGCGAGATGAGCAGCTCGCCCGCTCCGTCGGGAAGCTCAATGCTGTGGGAACAAGGCATATAAAAATCCGAAGGCGAAAAAACAATCCCGTCTTTTTCCACGATAAGCCGGCGCGATACCGAAAGCACAGTAACCTTCTGCCGGTCGCCGGTTTTGTTGTTCACCAGTGTGATTTCGCGGCCGATATATTTCTGCAAAAGCACGCCCGCGGAAAGCAGGTCGTAGTCGAAGTTCTGCTCCAGCACTGTGACTGCCGGGCCGGAGACCGGTTTGAAATGCACGCTCGTTGGATCGATTTTCGGTGCGATGTCCGTAGCGGTAATTTCGTTTAATCCCTTTACCACGTTAAACGATCGCTTTTGCGTCACCAGCGCGAAGCTTCTGTTGTAAATCGTTACCTAAAGGTTTCCGCGCGGCCCTTCGTCAGCAACTGCTGCTGCCGATAGCAAGATGTACACCGCCGCAAATGAAGCAACCTGCATCGCAAATTTGCGTTGCATAAGCCCCCCTTTTGGCCTTGATCTTACAAAATGCTAGCTGGGAACAATTTGAATGAACTTATATTGGTTGAACTTGTATGTTCGCCTTGCAAGCGACCATTCTTCCCATTGAATCCATCGGCTTTGGTTGATCGATTCCGGTAGCCATATGCCGTTTTTTGTTGTGTAGCAGTATTCAATTTTACTAAGTTGTAGATCTCCGGTAAAATTGTTTATGTACGGGGCATCCTCGAAAATAATCTTGCTGATGTACTTGCCATATTCGTCGTTCGCATACTCAATGGAAATGGTGAATTCAAGTTTGCGTTTATTGCGTGCCTGAATCTGACTAATTAGATCGTCGCGCCATTCCAGCGTCACCTTATCGAACGCGGGAAGCGGCACTTGCCTTACTCCAAACGACCCGCCGAAGAATTCAGGAGAGCTTCTGGACTTGCTGACCTCGATTGGAAAGTCAAAATACCAGATATTGTGCTTGACATTGAGTCTCTGATAAACCGCGTCATCAAGTCGGATGCGAAGCAGCAGGAATGGCAGTGCGGCAGGCTGGAAATCTTGAGTGGAACCGACATAGGCGGAAGATACAGCCAACTTCGGCTCTTTCCACCATCCCTGAAAATCCGAGACTTCGCATTTCATTTCAACCTGAGGAACCGACTCCAGGTACATTGAAGGAAGACATCTTTTGATCGAATTCAGGTATGCCTGAAGTCGTACTCCGCAGTCCGGATTAAGCTCATTCCAATGTTTTCCCAGCTCTCCCGAACGGGAAATCACCGCCCATTTGACGCTTGCATCTGCAACATTCTGTTGCGCGCTTACGGATGACGCTAAACCAACAACTGCGATAAATGCCGCCAAAACACAACCGCTAAAAAACCTCATTGCCCCCATCTCCTTGGCTGCATACAAGACCGGGCCGCCAGAAAATTATACCATCGAAACGGCACTCGCTGGCACTGTCAAGACCAGTTAAAAGCTCCGCTCGAAAAATTCAGCCCAAAAACCCCGCAAAACGGAGCGATTTTTTTTTTTTTTTTTTTTTTTTTTTTCGAGTTTACGCGGCGGAGAATTCCGCGAACGCGTTTTTTAAGCCGATTTTAGACCGTCTTATGTTAAGCGATTTGAGCTAATGGCCGGGCCAGGCTTACTTCCACCGCACCTCGAACGTGAAGTTGAGCGTCGCTTCGCCGTCCGCGGCGACGGGGACCTTGAACTCCGCGGTCCACGCGTCCTTCTTGACGTAGTCGAAGTTGCTTTCGACCATCTTCCAGTCGCCGTATATCTGGTGCGGGACGACGACGGTGATCGCTTCCTTCTCCTTGCGGTTCTTGATCTTCACCTGCCAGGTCTCGCGGTAGCCCTTGCCGATGTCAGAGTAGTTCGTCTGCGTTTTCTCGCCCACGATGTCGAACGCGTCGCCGATGTACAGCCGCACTGTCTCCTTTCGCGGAGTGTGGTCGACCCAGTCTTCGCCGATGAACTGCGGCACGCCCGCGCTGTCCCGCTTGAACACGCGTATCTTGCCCTTCGGCAGCGCGATGCCCAGGTTGTTCGCCTCCTCGTTGTCGAACTCGACCTTGACCTGCACCTTGTCGCCGCCGGGATAGATGTACACCTTGCGCGTCGGAATGTCCGCCGCGTTCAAGAGGCTTATCTGTTTCGTCTGGTTCATCTTTATCGTCGTCGCGCGCGGCAGCGTGTAGAGGTGGTACTCGAAGAACGATTCCTCCTGAAATCCCGCGCCGTCGGCCATCTTTGCGGCCTCGGGAACGGCTCCGGCCCAACCGGCCGGCGCCGGCTCCTGCACACGGCGCACGTCGCCCGCGATTAATTGTAGTTTTGCGTCGCGGTAGGTCGCGCCGCTGTTGTTGTTCAGCGTCACCCAGCCTTCCATGTCGCCGGTTTTTTCCGTGTCCGCCAGCAGGAACACGTAATCACAGTTCCACGACATCCCGCTTGTCATGTACGAAAGCTCGTAGTTCACAGTCCCGGCCTTGTCCGCCGCGATGTCCCAGTTGAGCGTCGGTTCCAGCAGAAGCTCGCCCGTCCCGCCGGACAGCTCCACTCGTCCACCCGGATTGAGAAGCACAGTTCCGTCCTTTTCCACGACCATGCCGCCCGATGTCGACAGAAGTTTCACTCGCGAACGGACTCCCGTTTGCGTATCCACAAGCGTGATTTCCTTTCCGATGTACTTGGACAGCAGCTTGTCGCTTGAAAGCAGGTCATAGTCGAAATTCTGCTCCAGCAGGTACGTCGAAGGCCCGGACAGCACCTTGAAATGGACGCTGGTCGGATCGAGAAGCGCGGCGACATCCGTCACCGTCAGATGGTTTATCCCCTCGCCCAGAGTGGTCGTGCGCACGTCGCGAACGAGCGCGAAATTGTCGTTGTAAACGGTAAGCGACAGCTCCGACGCCGACGCGCAAAGCGAAAGCGCCGTTGCGGCAAAAGCCGCGGCAAGTACCAACACGCGAATCTTCATTTCGATTCCCCTTTCGGGCGGATGCCCGGATTCCTTTTGCTCCGCGAAACGGAACGGCGGTTAAACTCCTCCGTCAGCCATAAGTTTACCACCGCGGATGTGCGCAGGAAAACGCCGGCGGCAGCGCTCTCGAATGCGCGAGCGCGCAATCGAATAAATGTCTGTTACAATCGTCATGAGTCAGGGGTAGACTCACCGGAGGCAAGTCGTGAGAAAGGCAGTCGCAATCCTGGCGGTGCTGGCCGCCATAGCAATCTACGTGGGGGCGCCGCGGGCGCAGATGTCCTGGGACGGAGTTCACTCGGTCGCAATCGGCCCAGACGGCGCGCTTTATTTCCTGTACGGGCCGGACATAGAAAGGCGCATAAACAAGCGAGTCGAGAACATCAATTCCGATCAAGGCGTCTCGGCGGAAATGAGCCGGATACGCGTCGCTCCTGACGGAACGATTTTCGCCAACGACCTTCGCGGCGGGCGCGTTCTTCGCATAAGCGGAGGCCAGGCGGAAACGATTTTGACCAAGGGGGATCCGCGAATCAGCCCGGATCCTTTCATTTCCGGGCGGTTCCAGCCCGACGGCCTTGCGATCGACTCGGCGGGGAACATCTTCATCGGCGACATCGGAAACGGCTGGCTGCTCCAATACGACAATTCGGGCCAGGTCAAAAGGCTCGCCGGGGTGGATCCGGTATACGAGGGGGCGGGAGAGGGCGCACGTATAACCCAGGAGTCGAAGGGACTCTTCGACGGCCCGGCGCTTCAGGCGAAGCTGCGCAATCCGTCATACCTAGCGGTCGGTCCGGACGGCTCGATATTCATCGCCGAGGGAACCGACGGACTTATCAGGCAGTACAAGCAAGGTAACCTGACCACGATCGCGGGCGGTCTCAAGCCTGACGGGACGCGCGAAGTCGGATTCCGCGACGGGCCGGGTACGAGCGCTCTCTTGGGCTGGCAGCTCACCGGACTTGCCGCGGACAAGGAAGGCAATCTTTTCGTGATGGACAACCAGAATCACTGCGTCCGCCAGCTTTCCTGGGATGCGGCGTCGGGGATGTATTACGTTTACACTCTCGCCGGCTCGCCGAAAAATCCGGGCACCAACAAGGACGGCAACGGATTCAACGCGGACTTTGCCAGTTACCTGGACCTCGTCGTGGACTCCAAAAAGACACTTTATCTGGCGAACTCGTCCGACTACAACATAAGAACCGTTTCCTGGATGGGGGAAGTCCGCACGATCAACGTGCGCTAGTCCATGAAGCGGTAGCCCATCCTGTGCACCGTGATTATATGGTGCGGATTCTCGGTGTCGTCCTCGATTTTCTTTCGCAGCTTGGCTATATGCGTATCGACGGTACGCGTGTTCGGGAACACCTTCGACTCGTATCCCCAAACTTCGTCCAAAAGCACCGAGCGCGGAATCACTTCGTTCTTGTGACGCACGAAAACCTTCATTATCTCGAATTCCCTGTGCGTGAATTCCAAATCCCGCCCGCCTTTGGTCGCCTGCATATTTTTGAAATCTATTTTCACGTCGCCGAACGAGTACTCCCCTATTTCCCCCCGGCTCTGGTATCTGCGCAGCACGGCGTTGACGCGCGCAAGCAGCTCTTTCACGCTGAACGGTTTCGTAATGTAGTCGTCCGCTCCCGATTCCAGGCCGATAATTTTGTCCATCTCCTGGCCTTTGGCGGTGACGAGAATCACCGGAAGACCGCGCCGTTCTTTCCTTAGCTGGCGCAAAACTTCCAGCCCGCTCATTCCCGGCAGCATAATGTCCAAAAGCACGAGATCGGGAGACGAGTACCGCGCCATTTCCAGACCCGTTTTGCCGTCCTCGGCGCAGATTACTTGATATCCCTCGAAACGAAGATTGTGCTCCAGGCCGAACCTCATGTCCGGCTCGTCTTCCACAACCAAGATTTTAGCCATCAACTTTTGCGGCCCCCGGAAGGTTGTCGAAGCGGCCCGGCACCGCCTTCGCCGGGTTCGCGCGATCCAGCGCTTTCCGGAAACAGAAGGCAAAACTCGCTGCCCTTGCCCGGCTCGCTTCTCACGTCTATTCTACCCGAATGCGCGTCCATAATATGCCTGACCACGGCAAGCCCCAGCCCGCTTCCCTTAACCTTGTAAACATCCTCGTTTCCCGCCCGGAAGAATTTGTCGAAAACGCGCGTGAGGTCTTGAGGCAGTATGCCGATTCCGTAGTCGCGAACGGACACGCGGACGAATCCTCCCGACCGTGACAGTCCGACATCTATCCGGCGCTCGTCCCCGCTGTACTTCACCGCGTTGTCGAGCAAGTTCAGCACGGCCTGCTTGAAGCTGTCCCGGTCAACTTCAGCGAAATATTCGCCGTCGCCCGACTGCACGTTCACCTTGAATCCTGCCGTGTCAAGCTGAAACGCGTACGCATCCAAGGTATCCGACAACAACGATTTCAAATCCTCGGTGGCCATTTCATACTTCTTGCGGCCCTCTTCGATGCGGCTGAAATCCAGAATGTTGTTTATAAGATTGGTCAGTCTGACGCTTTCGTTATGAATAATCGAGTAAAAGCGCTTCTTTTCCTGTTCCGACTCGACCCTGTCCATTTCGAGCGTTTCCGCGAACAGCCTGATTAGCGAAAGCGGCGTTTTCAGCTCGTGGCTTACATTCGACACAAATCCGCTTTTTAATTTGGCTAGCTGCAACTCCTTCGACACCAAGTAATAAAGCAGCAAAACGCCCAAAACTATGAGCGCGAACAAACCGGCAAGCAGCGCAAGCATCGAAGTGACCAGCCTGTCGTTGACGCGCACGCGCTCCCGATTGGCGACGAAAACCCGGATTCCCCACAACGATGATTCGTATCCCTTCGAGTCGTAAACGTAATTTCTGGAGGCCGCGATATCGCTCGTCGCTTCATGCGCCTCGTCGTTAAAAGGCAGCAGGTTGAAATACACTTCCGCCCCCAAATCCCGCGGGACTTCGTCCATTCCGCCCATGATTTTGCCCGAAGGAAACATCTCGTTGTAAAGCCCCCTCGCTAGACGCAAATACTCCTTTTCGTTCAAACGATAGGTAAGAAATCCAATCGTATTGCCGGATTCCTCCGCGACCAGCGTCATCACCCAGGTTTCGTCGGCGAACCGCATTCCCCAGATTGCGACCGTGTAGCCTTGGTAGGTCTTCGGCGTGAAACCGCGCGGCAGATCCCTAAAAGCTTCGCCCTCCCTGAACACCTGAAGCGTCCGCTCTTCTATCGGCTTGATGAGTTCCGAAACCGGCTTTTCCGTAAACGACTCTGGATCGTAATACAGCGAACGGACGGCTGCCGGATACATCGACCCCGGATACCAAAAAAACGCGTCGCTCATTTCGCTGGATTTCTCAAGGAATCCCAGGACTGCCCTGATTTCCGCAGGATCGCCGAAATTTTGCCCCTTGACGAAACGCTCCGCAAGTTCGAATCCCGGCCCGTAAAGCGGCATCTCGAGTGTTGAGATCAACCTTTTGGAAAGGTCGTGCCCGACCTGCTCGAAAAAGAAATCCTCCCTTATCCTGATTTCCCGCAGGCTGTTGTAGGCCAAATAGGCCATTATCGCCGCGGGCAGCACCACCAGAAACAACACAACTCCCGCGACGAAGATCCGCCTTATCAGCTGCTGCTTTACGGTTGCCACTTCCGGCCTCGAAAGGCATCCTCCAGTTCGCCGCAGCGGCGCAGGCGGCCGCAGCGGCTTGTGTTGATGTTAGCAGACTGCAGCCGCTTTCGCGCTAGTTGGCCGCGCTTTCGATCACTCTGATCACCCCGTTTGCATAGTCGAATTCGAGCACGAGCTCGGACAGCAACTCGATACCGATCAGTCCGTCCGCGCTTCCGCCGACAAGGCTGGAAACCGGGCCGGAAATCACCGGAGCGTTTTCTATTTTCCAGCTCCTTCCGAACAATTGGACATCAAGCTCCTTGACCGAACCTTCCAGGCGGGTTACTCCTCCTATTCCCGAAACGAAGCCGCGGCCGCGCGCGGGCGAAACGTCAAGTCCCATCCGCTCTGCGCCGCTGGACAAAATTCCCACCTTGCCCCTGAAACCCGTATCCACCAAAAGCGTGATTTTACTTTTATCCGGGCCGTATTCGCCCTCAACCAGCACGAGCTCTCCCAGCCTGATTATGCTTTCGTCCGATGAATTGACCGGCTTTTTGCCGCCCTCCGAATCGCCCGGCTCATTCGTTGTGACGGCCATTTCTCCCCTTGCGAAGTCGAGCCGGATTTCGGCTTTGCTCAATAGATCCGCACCGAAAATCCCGGCCAGTTCAACTCCCATTTCCTTCGATACAGTGCCAAGATCCATAACGATGAAAAATGAATCATCCGGCATTCTAAACCCGCCGCCCGCGCCGACCGATACAGATTCGCCTCCACGGACTATCCGCGAATCAGCCGTACCGCCCACGCCGATTGCCGTAAATGGCCGATCCTCCTTGAACCGCGCGCTTGCCGCGGCGCGCGCGTCCAAAACCGTGTGAGCCGCGCCCGTATCGAACAAGAACAATCCGCGTGCATATCCCAAAGCACCATCTATTACAACCATCCCGGTGTCCTCGCGCTGCAAAGGCAGCACCACGGTTTTTTCATCGGATAATGCGATCAGACTGGATGCAGTCCCCGCCGGCGGGACGAACAAGTCCGGGGCTATTTCTACGTTGACCTCCGCCTCAACCAGCTTCAGGTTCAGCGGAATGGGAATGCCCTCGACCTCCATTTCAACTCTATTCGGAACTTGCACCCCTTCGATCCATTCGCTGTCGAACAGCTTCATCAGGCCGGTTGAAGTTCCGTAAGCGCGGTAACCCGCGAGCTCCCAGGAGCCATCCGCGACGAACAGATCCCGCTTGTATCCCTGTGGAGACACAAGCGAAATCTCCCACACCTTCGCCCCCCCCCAGTTTCTTGCCTGCGGCTCGCCGACTTGAAGCTCGGAGTCGTTCAAATATTCGAAACCATCAAAGTAAAGAGATGAAAAAACGTCTTCTTCTTCGGCGCTCGAAAGCTCTCTCGCGGGCGAGTCTCCCATCTGAATCCAGCCCTTGTTCCCGTCGTAACCCATCGCGACTTTAACGATGCCCATATCCGAATCCATCCGGAACAGATTGTCGCCGGCCAGCCAAGTCAAAAGCCTGATCTCCATCGGCCCGAACGAGCCTTCGTAAACGGTGTAAAAGCTCTCGGGAGAACCGCTTTCTGCCATCCGCGCCAGCTCATGGTTCCTGAATTCCGTCCAGGGATCCGGACGCACCGCGCTGCATGAAGCGGCTGCAGCGAATACCGCGGCGGCGGCGATGCAAATCCGCGGCATCAAAATGCGCGCCAATTTGACAAGTTTGGACATGAAACCTCCTTTTACGCCTGGGCTGCAGAATGCGGAATTAGTTGCAAATCCGTTCAGAAGAGCTTCCGGCTCAGGTAGTATATTACCGGCATCATCCCCGAGGTGTAATGTGAAACTTATCCGTTTTTATGTTTTCCGGTGGACGGCCGGAATCATCCTTTTGATTGTGGCCGCCGCAACGTCGTTTTTTGCATGTTCCAAGGGCGCACGCACATCCGCCCCAAACGAGACCGGTGCGCCCCCTGCCCAGCCGAATTCGACGGCTCCGCCTCCCCAAAGCGTGCTGGACGAAGCGTCGCGCGGCACAGGCGCGCCGAAACTTTGGCTCACGCGGGAAAGGGAAGGAGACAGACTTTCAATCACGCTTTCGGCCACCTCCGTTTCCGACCTTTACCAAATAGGCGGCACCCTCGCATACGACAGCTCGGCGCTGAAGTTTCTGGCAATGACGCCGGACGGCAACTGGGGGGCGCCGGAAGACAGAATAGAGTTCGCAACCGAAACATCGCTTGGCTTGGACTTCGCCCTGTCGAAAAAGTACATCGGCCCAGGGCTGTCAGGCGCGGTCAGGCTTGCCGAATTCAAATTTGAAGTCCTGGATCCTGCCGGTGACATCTCAATCGGCTGGTTCGAGCCGCCGATCGTCCGCGATCGGAAAAAGCGGGATCTCGAAATAATCGCCGGGGGTGAAATTTGATGATTTCATTCTGCCCCCGTCTAAAATGCTGCTTTGCACTTGTGCTGTCGATCGCCCTAATCGGCTCCGCGACCCAGCCGGCCTCGGCGACGGTGCGCCCTCCCGAAGAGTGGTTCGCCGAAAGCGCGGCGAACGCCGAGCTTTGGAAAAAGGTTTATCCGACGCTTAACAAGCTCGAATTCGGCGATAGAAGCGAGTTCCTGGTTCCCGACGACGAAATCTACAACGCTGTTTCGTCGGGTTACGGCGCGGACAAAATGGACGAAGTGCGCGCGCCGCGAGCGGATACAAGGCAGTTCTGGCAGTACGACCGCAACGCGGACGGCCGCCTGGACTACAAGGACTTGCTGGAACTCGGTTACTCCGCGCCGGAAGGCAAGAAACCTTCCGCGGCTTTGTCATTCGGAACAGCGAAGTGGATCGTGCTTCGCACGGACTTTCCCGATTCGACCGCGAACTATCCTACATACGACGTTGACTACTTTTACGACAGGTTTTTCGCGGACGGAACCGCGTCGCTTCCTTCTTGCAACGATTATTACCAGGAAGTGAGCTTCGGCAAATTCGAAATATCGGGGACGACCGACGACAACGGCCCCAACTCCGGCTGGTACCAGACCTCCAAAAACCGCGCCTACTACAAAGACTGGAGCCGCACCGGAGAACTCATCAACGAAACGATCCAGGCGGCGGATCCGTTCGTGGATTTCAGCGAATTCGACGTTGACGGCGACAGCTATGTGGACACTTTCATCATCTTTTACAACGAGGCCGAGTTCGTGCCCGGTCTCTGGCCGCATCGTTCGAGCGGGCTTAACATCCACGTTGACGGCGTGATTATCGACGCGTACTTTCTCACAGGATATTCGTCCGGAAACGACTCATGGACAATGACGATTTCCTGCCACGAATACGGCCACATACTTGGTCTTCCGGACCTGTACGACATCGACTACAGCTCGAACGGACTTGGAGCCTGGGATCTTATGGCCTATCAATACGACAATGCTCAAAAGGTCCCGTCACCGGGCGCTTGGGGGCGCGCGATGCTCGGCTGGGTGACGCCCACAGTAATAGACGACGATTACACGGGCTATTCCCTTCCGGACATTCACGTTGCGGGCGATGTGCTTAAGGTTTGGACCAATGGCAAGGAAGGCAAGGAATACTTCCTTGTCGAAAACAGGCTGAAGACGGGAACCGACTCAACGCGTCCCGGAGAAGGAGTTTTGATCTGGCATATCGACGACAGTGTGGGCGGAGGCAATACCGACAACAGCAACGAACTTCACAAGCATGTCGATTTGGAAAGCGCTCGCGGCCAGGACGAGAACGGCAAGGATCCGTTGGACCGGAAAAACGATTTGGGCAGCTCGCAGGATCCCTATTTCTCCGGAAACGGCGCGGCGGGTTACACCAACGCGTTCTCCGCGTCCTCCAATCCGACGTCGAGAGACTACCAGCTCAACGACACTTCCGTCGTGATCGAAAACTTCAGCGCGATCGGCAATCCGGCGACGTTCGATATCCGCGTCCTCACGCCGACGCGTCCCGTTGTTTCGATTACCTCGCCCGGCCCGGGCGACACGGTATCGAACGGCGTCACATTCAGCGCGACGGCGACGCCCTCGTCCGGCAGAACTATCGCCGGCGTGCGATTTTTCGCGAACGGCCGGCTTGTCGGAGAGGATTTGACATCGCCGTACTCGATCAACTGGGTTTCTCAAAACACTTACAACGGCTCGATCGAAATAAGGGCCGTCGCCACGGACAGCGAGGGCGAAATCGGAGCGGACAAGCGCAACGTAACGGTGAGCAATTCCGGATTCTCGATACCGTACTCCGACGCTATCACCGATGCCGCGAAGTGGGCGATATCGAATCCGACCGGCGACGCTTACTGGCGTTATTACAACGGAGACGCCGCATCTCCCACCCACTGCATGGGCATCGGTCCCGGATACGACTTTAACGAAAACGATTTCCTTTGCTCCGTCCGTTTGTCGCTTGCCGGTGCGACCCATCCGATTCTGCGGTTCAAGCACAAGTACATAATCACCCAAGGCGAGAACTTCGGCTCGGTGTTTATAACCAACGACGACGGAGCAACGATGAAGGCGCTCGCCAGCTACAACGGCTCCAAAGCATCCACGTGGAACAGCGTTTACGTGGACCTGGTGGACTATGTGGGAGACGAGGTTTACCTTCTTTTCCACTTGAACAGCAATTCGCTGGCTGACGGCCCGGGCAACGGCGGCTGGTGGATCGACGACTTCTCGGTGAAGGAGCTTTCTTCGCCGCCTTCGATCACCGGCATTTCGCCCTCGCCGGGCAGCACGCTTTCGGGAACGCGGGTAATTCAAGTGACCGCGTCCGACGACGAGGGGTTGGACAGGGCGGAGTATTATTTGGGCGATTACTTGGTGTTCACCGACGCTTCCGTTCCGTTCAACTTCGACTGGAACACGCGCTGGATGTTCAACGGAAGCAACTCGATAAATGTCAAAGTATTCGATTCCGACGGCCAGATGGTGGAAGACACGCCTTCCTACACGATATCCAACACCGTCACCGCAGAGCCGCTGTTCGACGATTTCGAATCAGGCATCGCGAATTGGTATGTGAAAAACGAAGGAGGGCTCGGATTCTGGCACACGGTCGGCAACCGGGCTTACACGGGCAGCAATTCGCTGTTTTGCGGAATAAACACCAGCGGGTACGGGAACGGCGAAGCCGACTTCGCTTTCTCGCCGTCGGTAAGCCTTGCGGGGCTCGTCAATCCCAGGCTGATGTTCGCAAGCTGGGTGCGCACCGAGCCTTCCTACGACTTCGCATACGTTTATCTTTACACCGATCAAAACACCTCGACGCTTCTTGCGACTTACGACGGACTTGCATCGGACTGGACTCTTCGCAACCTCGACCTGTCCGCTTTCACCGGCGATACGGAGGTGAAAGTAGGCCTCAGGCTCTCCTCGGACGGCGGACTCACGTATCAAGGTTGGTGGGTGGACTACTTCGGCGTTCTCGAGGCGCCGGCAGTGACCTCCTGCGTTCCATCGAACGGCAGGCCGGTAATCGGCCAGAATTTCACGCTCAACGGCCGCGGCTTCGGCGCGCTCTCCGAGGGCAATTTCGTATCGGTTCCCACGACTTCCGGAACGACGACGATTCCCAGCGCGAATTGCGTGAGTTGGACTCCGACCGCGATCACATTCACGGTCCCGGCCAACGCCGCTCCGGGAAACATCACCGTTTTCAGGCATTCGCTGCAGACATCGTGGAGCAGCTTCACGCCGCTTCTGCCCGCGCCCGATATCACGGACATCTCGCAGTACTGAATCCGGATTATGAAAGTGGTATAATCAAAACGCCCCCCAAAGGGGCGTGACTCCCGCGGGGGCGATTTTGGCCTAAGGAGGGCCGAAATGAAGGGAGCGGTTCTTGCCATAGTCGCGCTTATCGCCGCGGCTGCGCTTGCGTGCGAACGCAGCAGTTCATCGATTGTTTCCCCGGATGCAGCAACCACCCCGGTTTTGTCTCCGCACGTCGATCAATCCGCAGGCTCGGCCTGGCCCGAGTCGCTGCCTTCGGACTTCGTCCAGCCCTGGGAGAAAACCGACGAACGCGGATTCGTGATTCCGGAAGATCTGTCCGGCGACGAAAGGGCCGCTTCCGCCATTTGCCCGGATTGCGAGTTCGTCCCCGGCGTCGAGTGGTACCAGTCGTCGGGTTACGTTTCCGAATCTGGCGAGGCGGCCTCGATATCCAGCGGCCAGCCGGGAGAGCGGCTGGTCAGCTATGCGATTTACCGGATACCGTTCGGCGGGGAAGAGCCCGGTATCGTAACGGCCGACGTGAATCTGAAGCCGATGCCCGGAGGCGCGCAGAGCGAATACTGGATCGGGCTGTCCGACTACGCCAACGGGACGTGGAAATGGCGCGGCCCGTTCACGGATTCGCAGCTGCGATTGGGAGCGGGCGTGGGCGATTACACATCGCCGCTTGGAATCGTATATGTCGCGATCGTCGCGTTCGACGGCGCAGCGTTCGACTGCGTCGGGATTTCGATACATCCGCGCGACTCGTCCGACGAAGAACCGCCGCCCGTCCCCGGCACTCCCACGCTCACGCCGGTTGCCGGAGGAATTTTGGTCGAATGGCCGGAGGTGGCCGCGTCCGATCTCGCCGGATATTACACAATCATATCCAACAGCGATTTCGGGCGGATATTCGAACCGGCAATTTACAATCAGCAAAAGCTGGAAGCGCAGATATACGGACTGCCGCGCATCATCGTGCCGACAACCGCAAAGAAGTACATCGCGGTCGCCTCTATTGACACGTCCTGCAACACCCATTCGTTTTCGGAAGTGAAAAGCGCTGCGCCGCTTTCTGGGGATTGCGCAAGCGCGGTGCTCACCGCGAGCGCGGCCAGCGCGGGGCGAAACGAAACCGTGACGCTCACCGCGACCGGCGGCGACAACTACGACTTCGACCTGGATGGGGACGGCGATTTCGACCAATCCAATTCCACAGGAATAGCCCAAGCCGACACGTCGAACACCGGAATAATCCGCCCGTCCGTGCGCTGCACGAACTCCGGGGGGGGAGTGGCTTTCGCCGCGGTGTCGATTGTGGTGACGTCGAATTCGAGGCCGGTTGCACTGGGCATCGGCAGCCCGACCTCGGGGGTTGCGCCGCTCGACGTGCAGTTCGAGGGTTGGGCGGAAGACGACGACGGTACCATTGAAGAATACGCTTGGGATTTCGAGGGCGACGGCAATTTCGACTGGACCAGCCCTGCGGATCCGAATGTCCAGCATACATATACGAATCCCGGAATCTTCAATGCGAAATTCCGCGTCACCGACGACCAGGGGGCATGGGATGTGGATACTGCAACGATACAGGTGCTCCCGCCTGACGGTCCCGCAAACAGTCCACCTATCGCGGACTTGATTGCGGATACCACCGTAGGAATGGCGCCGCTTGAAGTCAGTTTCAACGCAACAGGGTCGAGCGATGCCGATGGCAGCATAGTGGAATACGCTTGGGACTGGGACGGAAACGGCCAGTATGACGCTATTACCGATGGTGGTATCGCGAGATACACATTCAATTCGGCCGGCAGCCCGCAAGTCAAAGTTCGGGTTGAGGACGATGACGGCGCGCGCGCGACCGACACAATTACAATCACCGTTAACGTAGAAGGCAACGAACCGCCGGAAGTCACGCTTTCTGCGATTCCTGAAAGCGGCGACGCTCCCCTTCCAACAATTCTGGACGCCTCCCTTTCGTGGGATGCAGATGGAGAAATTGTCAGGTATGAATGGGACTTCGACAACGACGGAACGTACGAAGCCTATGGCGAGGCGAATTTCGCCCTGCACACTTACATCGAACCCGGGCTATACGTTGCTCGTGTGCGCGTGACAGACGACGATGGCGCGCAAACGAGCGACACCGTATCGATCGATGTCGGAGTGGAGGGCAACGAAGCTCCCATTGCAGAAATTGCCGCGAATCCGACGAGCGGGAACTGCCCGCTGACGGTCGACTTCAGTGCGAGCGCCTCGACCGACTCCGACGGCTACATCGTGCGTTTCGATTGGGACTTCGACGGGGACGGCAATTATGAAGTCTACGACGGAGGCGCGGTGCTGAGTTATACCTATGGTTACTACGGAGAGTTCGACGCCTGGGTGCGGGTAACCGACGACGATGGCGAGCAGGATAGCGCGGGGCACGGGATTTCGGTAAATGCGGCTCCAACCGCCGCTCTGCAGCTCATTCCGAACGAAGTCGAAACGGGCGAATCGGTCAGGCTGAGCGGAACCTGCAGCTCGGATCCCGACGGAAACTTATCCAAGTACGAGTGGGACAGCGACGGCAACGGAAGCTTCGAAACCGATACGGGCACGACAAACTACTTGGATAAAACGTACAGCACGGCCGGCTATTACACGATCAAGCTTAGGGTAACGGATGACGACGGCGCGATGGCAGTGGATGACAAGTCCCTAATCGTCCGCGGATGGGGATCTCCGCAGACTCTGGACAGTGCGGGGGTTACAGGGTCATACACCTCTTTGTCAATTGTCAATCAAAATCCCGCGATTTGCTACTTCGATGATACAAACGACGATTTGCGATACATCCGTTCTAGCGACACATCGGGTTCGTCCTGGGGTATGCCCGTAACCGTGGACAGTGCGGGACACGTCGGGACGGATTGCTCGCTGACGGTAATAGGAGGCAATCCCGCCATCAGCTACTTCGACGCGATAAACGACGAGTTGCGCTTTGTCCGCGCAAACGACTCCGATGGCAATTCATGGGGAGCTAGCGTTATAGTCGATTCCGTTGGCACAGTGGGAACCTACACTTCGCTTTGCGACATTGCCGGTTATCCCGCAATCAGTTACTACGACTATGGCAACGGAGATTTGAAATATGTCCGTGCGACCAACGCAAACGGCACATCATGGAGCGCTTCCATAACAGTCGACAGCACCGGAATAACGGGGCAGTACACATCACTCTCCATCGTCAACCTGAATCCCGCGATTAGCTACTACGATTCCTCGAACGGCGACCTGAGGTTTGTCCGCGCCAGCGACGGGACTGGATCAATTTGGGGAACGCCGGTTACGGTTGACAGCGTGGGAAATGTCGGACGCTACACCTCGTTGAAAGTTGTCAATTCCAGACCGGCGATCAGCTACTACGATTTTACGTATGGCGATCTTCGCTACGTACGCTCCTTGGATCTTAGTGGGGCAACCTGGGATATGCCCGTTATTCCGGACAGCACCGACATTTCAGGGGAGTATACCTCTCTTGCTGTGCTGGCCGGGAGACCGGCGATCAGCTATTTCAGCACCACGAACGACGATTTGAAGTTCGTATGGGCGATTGACGCCAACGGAGACGCTTGGGGGCTTCCTCAAATCCTGGATAGCACGGGCAGCACCGGCTATTACACCAGTTTGACAACTGCGGGCGGAAATCCAGCCATCAGCTACTTTGACAGCGGCAGCGGCGACCTTCGCTTTATAAGGATGGTGCCGTAGCCCGCACAGCGCTATTTCGATGAGTCTGGTTTTTGCCGTCGGAATGTTTCGGTGCTTGCTCTTCGTTCTACGCTTTCTTCGCCGCGCTCCAGTTGAAGCTGATGCGCACGCCGTGCAGTCCAAGCCGGTCTGTGCCCGCAATCAGCGCAAGGTCTATCACCCCGTGTCCGGTCAGCGTGTTGTCCGACAGCGATCCGGTCACCCAGCCGTCCACCGAATATGTTCCCCCGCTCGCTCCGAAGGAATAGTCGGCTTCAAATGTGAACGTATTGCCGTTAATCGTCCCATGCCCCTTCGGCGCGCCTTCTACGGTGGGCGCGGTAATCGTGAAGTTTTCCCCGTCCTGTTCGATTACAAGGTCGAACGTTTTGGTCTCGCCGGGATAGGAATTGCCGGAAGGATCGTCCGTCGTGGTCTCGGTAAGCGTCCACGTTCCGGCGATATTGGGCGTCCGGTCGGGCTGGCCGCCGAGCCCCAGAAATCCGCTGCCGCCGCCGCAGCCCGCCAAAAGAAGCGCCGCGGCTCCCGCCGCAAGCGCGAAGATCGAACCCGGATTGCGCATTTGAACCTCCTCGATGACACTTAGTTATACCCGCTTTCAATCGCGCATCGCGCCAAGGAGGCCATCCGGAATAATTGCAATCGAATTTACAGGGCGGCTCAACGACCGTGAGCAGCAGCTACTTGTTTTTGTGCCAGTGCCACATTAGCGTTGATCCGTCAAGGATGAACCAGGCGGTTGCGCCGACGCCCATCGCCGTACCGAACCCCTTGGCCGCGCCCGCGGGCTTGTACTCGTTTTGCATCACCCATTCGGGCGTCTTCCCGTCCGAAAGAAACGTCACGACCGTGCCGGAATTGTCGGTCATCAGTGCCGGAAGCCCCAAACCCCTCATTGCAGCGAATGGAGGTGCGGTTTTGGCGGCGGGAGCCAGCTCGAATGGCTTTATCTTGGCCGTCTCCAGAAATGACAATCCCCAGTATCCAGCCTTGTACACGCCTTCCTTTTGCGTGGGGGTAATCCAGTAGGCGAATGGCCTTCCGTCTACGGCGAGTGCAGACGCAAGAAACACCGGGGGATTGGCCATCTTGGCCGCCGTCGTCATCCTTACGTCCTTGTCGAATTTCGTGACGAAAACGAGTTTGACCCGCGGCTCCGGTTTCGGCGCGGGAATAATATCCGTATGCTCCGCAGATTCAGCCGGCCCGGCAGGCTCCGCGGTTTCCGCAGGCACTCCGGCCTCCCCTGCATCTGCGGGCTCGGAACCGGTTTCGGCAGTACCACCGCCCGCGGATTCCGTCTCCCCGCCTGGAGTCGTCCCTTCGTCCCCCGCGGCTTCCTCTTCGGGAGCAATTTCTTCTTCAGGAGAGGTATCCTCCGCCGTCGCCGCTTCTTCTTCCGCGGGTTCCGGCAAAGCCCCGGATTCCGGCGGCGCGGCAACTTCCGGAGCGACCTCGGCCACGAGCGCGCCCAGCTTGCCCTTGGGCGAGCGGCACGCGCTCCAAACAGGGGCCAGAGTCGATCCTTCGAGCGGAGCGTAAATCCTGTCCACTGTCACGTCCGCACCTTCGAACCGGACTTCCCAGATCCCGTTCTCGCGCCAGACCAGCCCCGCGAAGCCTTCCCCTTTCGTCCACACGTACGCGCTCTGGTAAAGCGAGCTGAATCCCTCGCGCGTCTCCTGCCTCGAATAGAACGGGCAAAGCTCCGCCCACGAACCCGGCTCCTCGAACATTCCTGCGATAACTTTGGATGGATAGGAATCCGCTGTAATGCCGTCCTGCGCGAACCGTAATTTGTAAAAGACGGGCCAGGCGTCCTGCTCGGCTGGAATGCCCATTATCAGGGCGTCCGGAGTGCCGTCTTTGTCGAAGCCGGCCGTCACCAGAAGCGGCTGCTCGGTGTGGCCTAGGAGCGTGAGCTGTTCCGAAACCGAGTAGGTTTCGAGCGGCCCGTAGTTCCGGGAGACGATGATTTTCACGTCCGTGCCCAGCTCGCAGCCGACGACGACACCGGCGTCGCCGCCGTCCGCGGTGAACGCGTAGACGCCGTCTGCAAGCTTGGAATACCCGGACGAAACCGTCTGGGCGGACGCGGGAAGGGTCAGGGCTAGGAGTCCCGACGCAAGCGCAAGCAGTATTGCCGGTCTCATGATGCGCGCGATTGTAGCACAATCCTGACCGCAAGCCCGTACAAAACCGCGGATCGGCCGCCGCCCCGCCGGGCGATGTTGACAAGCTGTCGATACCGACAGATATTTCTGTTTTCCTTCATGGAATCTGGTAAACAAGCGGTCGAATTGCATAGCTGCTTGGTTTTCCAGTTTTTGCGTTGCTGTGTATTCGAGTCGTTGAGTTTTGAAGTTGTTGAGTCGATCAGGAAGCGCGGACTTCAGTCCGCGAACTCTGCTGGAGCGGGCCGCGCAAATCCCGCGAAAACGGCGCGTTAGGGGGTCTGAAAACCACGCGCGATCGCGGGGAGCGCGCGCAATGCCATGCCGCGCGATAGTCCGCGATAATCGGTGCGATCCGCGTCGCGTACGCGCTGCCGCTAAATCACAAGCTGACGGGGGTGAACGCTTCCGATTTCGAACTGGGCGCCGGCAAACCGGTGCAATCCCATAAAGGACGAAAACGGGCTGTCACCATCTTTTGGGGTGCGAGTCGAAAAACCGCAATATTTCTTCGCTCGCGTCGAGGGATTGCGTCGGCTCGTCGCTGTCCCTGCTTCCGCGCCTGCCTCCCGGCCACGCGTGCAGGCCGCCGCGCACCGTCCAAAGCACGACCTCCGTCCCCGACTTGCCGCCGACGTAGGTTTCCTTAAGCACTTCGCGCACCGGCGCGCCGCCGGGCGAGTCCACAAGCGGGCCGTATTCCTCTGCTAACGGCGCCGGGTTGCAGCCGTTGCGCTTCACCCAGTAGCGGACCGCCTGCGACACGGGCAGGTGGTCTATTTCGCGCGGCGCGGCCGGCCCCGGCCCCCCATCGTACGGCACGAGCGCGTCCGCGGTGCCGTGGAATATAGCGACGCTGACGGGATAAAGCGGCTCGGCGTCGAAAAACTCGATCGAGCCCGCGACGCAGGCGATCCCGGCGAAAACGTCCGACAGCTCGATACCCAGCCGGTGCGCCATCATCCCGCCGTTGCTCATTCCGCAGGCGTAAACGCGCGCGCGGTCTATTTCGAATTCCGCGGCAAGGCGATTGACGAGTTCCCCGATGAATCCCGTGTCGTCGGTACCCTCGCGATGCGGGCGGCCGCAGCAGCGCCCGGCGTTCCAGCTGTAGCGGTGCAACTGGTCGCCAGTGCCCTCCGGATAAGCGGCGATGAACCGGTGCCGGTCGGCCACGGCATTCATTCCCGTCACGCGGACGGCATTGTGCGCGGTGGCGCGCCCGCCGTGAAGCACAAGCACCAGCGGCGCGGGTTTCGAGTCAGAGAATCCGGCGGGGAGATGTACCAGGCATCGGCGCTGCAAGCCGGAATGTTCGAACGAAATCGCGATGTCCTTGCCTTCCGCTTCCAGCGTCAGTCCCTTTCCCCGCGGCCGCGCCGGGCGGCCATGAGCGCATCAAGCTTTGCGCGGATTTCCCCGGGCGATAGATTCCACATCGAAATCGCGGCGAATCCTTTTGCGCCGGATTCCATCACGGCCTCCCAATTGTCCCAGCCGATTCCGCCGATTCCGACGACCGGTATCGAGACCGCGGCGCAGACGGCCTTTAATCCATCCAAGCCGATATACTCGGTGTCGATTTTGGTATCGGTGGGAAAGCATGCGCCGCATCCGATGTAATCCGCGTCGGCGGCTTCAAGATCGCGGGCGCGCTCAGGCGCGCGCGCGCTTGCGCCTATTATTAGATCGCGGCGCTCCCAAGCCTCCGCGCTCGACCTCGCCTCGGCGATTCCGGAGTCGGCCGGGCCGAGATGCACTCCGTCGCAACCGGTGACCAGCGCGACGTCAGCGTGGTCGTTGATTATGGAAAGCGCTCCTGCCTCCCTGCACATCGCGCCGAACAGCGCGGCGCGCGCGAGCAAATCGTCGCGCGATGCGTCCTTGAGCCGGAGCTGTACGACCTTCACGCCGCCGGAAAGAACCGCGTCCAGCCATTCCACCTGGCTCCTCCCGTCCAGCGTGGACGAGTCCAGTATCGGGTAGGCGGGACACGAAGCGAGCGCCTCGGCTATTCGGAACCTTCCCGCGCCCATGGCGGCGTCATCACCCCCCGCTGTGCGACGAAGCGCTCCACCTGTCGAAACAAGTCCGTCGTCTTTAAATCTACATCGGGATCGTACTGGCGATGATTGTCAATGGTGTATTCGGCAAGCTCCAGACAACGGCCGATCTGCCAGTAGCCTTTGACCCCCTCCTCGCCGAGCTGCTCGTAGAAATGCTTTTCTATGCGCCCGCGGCTGGCCATGTCCGAGCGCCGCCGCATAATCGCCATGCGCATGAAAACCTGCTCGAAGCCGCATTCAACTCCGACCAGGATGAAGGAAGGGAGCTTGTTCAGCTCCGCCACTTCATGAGGATTGGCGATGCCTTCGATTGTCCAGAACGCGCCGCCTTTTTCCACAATCCAGCTGCGCGCGTAAACAGCGAGAATGCCGCAGCCGTGCTTTGCAAACAGCCGCTCTCCGACGAATTTCATGTTCTCGCGAGTTACGCGAAGCGACATAGCTTCGACCTCGCGCTTTAACGCCTCGTTTATGGAAGTGTGCTGGAAACCGAAATCCCGGAACATTCCGGCGACCGTGCTTTTGCCGCTGGCGGCGACGCCGGTCAGCCCGACCACAAGCTTGGGCAGCTTTTTCCTGGCTGGCGCTCCTTTGGTTTCCATCGCGGCTCTCCGGCGTAACGGCGGCGGCCTTTGCGCATCAACCGCCCGTAAAAGATTATCGCGCAAGTCCATTCGTTCGGCAATCGGATGTCCAGACCGAAGCACCCGCCGCGCTATTTAACGGCTCCGCAATCACATACTTACGCCGTGTGTAGGGGAAGCCGCTTTGTGGTATCATGAAACCGGTATTCCGGGCGGTTTTGCACGCCCAGTTTTGAGGTGCGCAAGTGAAAGGGACTTATTCGATCTTCCTCGTTGCAGCGACTGCGCTGGTTTTGGGCGTGATTCCCGCCTGCACCGGCGGCAGCATGACCCACGAGCCGGAGGAGTACCAGTTCGTCAACAACGACTGGCCGAGCACCGGCGACACCGAGCGAATCCAGAAGAACTCGGCGTTCGTACTGGTTCCTTTGGACGACCATTCAGCCGTCCGTCCCGATTGGGCGAGGAATTTCGAAGTGGTTCCCCTGGATGGAAAAGACGGGACGACGAGAGTCCAGATTTTCGCCAAGGATTTCGTGGACGTGGATTACGTGCTGTTCCAACTCAACTACGACTCCGGCACCTACAAGCCCAACAGGGTGGAGTTCACGGACTTCATGGGGACGGCGGGCGAAGTTGTATCACTTGCGATAACCGGCTACTGGAAGCATGTAGCCGTCGGAATCGCCCGCACCTACTACGACCGCAAGCCGGGTGTGAACGGCAGCGGGCTGATTTGCACCGTCGTATTCGACAACGTCCCGTTCGGCCCGCACAGGTACGTGGCGAAAGATGCCCAGAACCCGGACAATTACGCGCCGACCGGTGCAGTCAATCAGGTTCTGCTGAACGTAAATACGCTCGGTCCGGTTCCAGAATTCGACTGGTTTGAAAGGAACGTCGGAGACGGCGACAACAACGGCGAGGTTAGCGTTTCCGACATCACGCCGATTGCACTCAACTATTTGGATACGCTTCCAAACGGATCCAAGCCCTGGCTTCCGATTGTGGATTACGACAAGAATCTTGAAGTGAGCGTGTCGGACATCACTCCGATTGCTTTGTATTACCTGACGAACATCAAAGGCTACCAGGTGCAGACCAGTCCCAACGGAACGACCAACTGGACGCCGGTTGCCGCGGGCGTTACCGTCACTCGTTCGAGCGTTAATTCGAATCCGGGAACGACAAACGGATTTCTGCATTACACATGGCAGCCCGCGGCCGCGCCCGAAAACACGACGTTCTACCGCGTCGTGCCAGTCGGTTTCGACCCGGCAACAAATTCGGACGACTTCGGGCAACCGAGCAACGGAGTCCAGGTTGACGCGACGATATCGCTGCAGTCGATCAGGATAGAGCTTCCGGCCGATCCGAACGCGATTCCGCTTATCATCACCGAGGCGTCGCGTGTCGATCCGGCGACGGCCGAGCCGTTCGCCCGGCCGCAGGTGCAGTTGACCGCATGGGGCACGCCCATCACCGGCGGCGCGGAAGTGGATGTGACGAACCAAGTTTTGTGGGACATCGAGCTGCACCAAGGCACCGCAACCGTCGGCAACGATGCCGGTACGAAAGGACTGGTAACCGGACTCGACCGCGGATTCGCAAGGGTACGTGCGATGGCTGCGGACGACTTCGACGTTCGCGCCACAATAGAAATACCGGTAATGTCCTGCACCGAGATCACGATGACAACCTCCACAGGTTCAACCGGACCGGTCACGACACCATTGGGAACTCCCGTGAGTTTTACCGCAGTCGCGACATTCGACGACAGCTGGGATCCCGACCCCGGCACGGACGGCGACCAGACGCCGCCCATCGGCGGAGTGGATATAACCGAATACGTCGGCTGGATGGAAGTCCACGAGACCGCCAATCCGTCCGCGCAGTTTGCGTTCGGCGCTGGCGGGCAGCTTTTGACGGACGATTCCAACCTCACCGCGGGCGATTGGGCGCGGGTTTTCTGTCAGTATCCCGCAGTGCAGAATCCCGCGATATTCTTCGGCTATGTCGCGACCAGCAACCCCGTCGAAGTGAGCCTGGAATAACGGGAGCATAACGTTTTTCTGCAAAGCGGCGCGAGCGGACGGTTAATTCGTCCGATATCCACTTCGCATTTCAGATCCGCCACGGCCAGTCGTCAACCAGCAGCTTGCAGTACGCGGCCGAATATGCAAGCGAATGCACGGTTATCGCCAAGCGATACATTAGCGCGGGAATCAAAACGTACGCGCAGCAGCAGCTGTTGCAGCATGAAAACCACGCTATCGCCTGGGAAAGGTACAGGTACCACTGTCGAAGAACCAAGGAACCTAGGCGGCTGACGGGCAGCCCGGCGTTTGTGAGCGATTTGGGAAGTTCGGGCCAGCGCGACGCAAGGTATCCCGGAATGCCCCCAAGCAGGTAATCGGGACGCATCTGGGAAGACATCCACCAGATCCGGTCGAAAAGCGAGCGGTTTATCCGCTCGTCCGAAACCGGCGCGCCCGCGACCGCCTCCATGAACCGGCTGCGCGTGAAGTCGTCGTCCAGTATCGGAACGAAAATCAGGTAATTAAGGTCGAGCCGCTCAATGAGGCCGAGAGCGACGGGAGCAAGGAACCGCGGCGCGGTAATGAGCATTATCCCCGCAGGAAGACAGAAAACGAGCCAAAACAGAAACACCGCAACAACCCAAAATGAAAGCGACAGCGGAAACATCGCGGCCAAAAACAGCATGGGCATCATGTAAACCAACGAATCGATGGGATTCTCGCCGCGGCGAACGAAAGCGAACAGAATCGCCAATATAACCGGGCCGGGAAGAATGAAAACGACGAATGCGAAAATCGTAAGCACCAAATGGCGCGCCCGCCAGCTGGCGACGAACCTCCGCAGGAACGGGCGCACAGGTGATTCGCGATGCCCCTTCGTTTCGCTTCTTTCCAGCATGATTTCTACAATAAGTTGATTCCGACCTGCAACAGCATCCGGTCAAGCAACCCCACCGGAAGCCCCACCACATTCCAATAGCAGCCGCTTATCCGCCTGACAAGCAGCGAGCCGATCCCCTGGATCGCATAGCCGCCCGCCTTGTCGTACGGCGCGTCAATTTCCACGTACTTTCTTATGCGTGATTCCGAAAGGGAATTGAACGTGACCGCGGTTTTTTCCGTCGCGGTTATTTCCAACCCCTCCGCGATATTGACCAGTGCAAGCGACGTGTATACGAAATGCGTGCGTCCCGAAAGCATCCTAAGCATTTCAAAAGCCGCGTCCGCGTCGGACGGCTTTCCCAGCACCACGCTGTCGATCGCGACTATCGTATCCGCTCCAAGCACAAGCCGCGCCGGATTGAGATTGGCGACCGAATAGGCCTTGAGAGAGGCGAGGCGCTCGACGCGCTCGACAAGCTTTTCCTCGCTTTGGATTTCAGTCCGGGCGACGAGGCCGCCGCCCAGAAGAAGGCTTTCATCCAGCCCCTCCGGTACGGCGATTTCGAACTCCAATCCCAGCGATTCCAGAATCGCCTTTCGACGAGGGGAGGTGCTTGCAAGTATCAGCACGCCTTTCGACACGGCGCGGAGTTTATCACAGCGTGAGGGTTATACCGAGCCGTGGCCGTGGCCTTCAGTCGGCTTCGCGGGAATGTAAATAGACGCCAGAACGCTTGCGGCGATAAGCGCCGCGACGACGCCGAGCGATACTCCAATCGGGATGAATCCTTCGCCTACGATACCGTTCATAACCATTTTGACGCCGACGAAAATCAACACCGCGGACAGGCCGTAATGCAGGTACCGGAACATATTCATCACTCCCGCAAGCGCGAAGTAAAGCGAGCGCAGTCCGAGAATCGCGAAAACGTTCGAAGTGAACACGATGAACGCGTTTTTGGTGATCGCGAGAATCGCGGGAATGGAATCCAGGGCGAAAACCAGGTCGGTGAACTCGACAAGCACAAGCACGATGAAAAGCGGCGTGGAGTAGACTCCGCCGGCGATGCGGACGAAAAAGGCCTGGCCGCGGAAGCCGTCCGTCAACGGGACGATCCTGCGGATAATTTTCAGCAGCGGGTTCCTTTCCGGCTCGAACTTCTTGCCCTTGGAGGAAATCATTTTGATTCCGGAAAACACAAGAAACGCGCCGAAAACGTAAACGATCCAGTGAAACGCCGTAATCAGCGCCACGCCCGCAGCGATCATGCCGGCGCGCATCGTCAGCGCGCCGATAATCCCCCAAAAAAGCACGCGGTGCTGATACGCCGGCGGCACATGAAAGTAATTGAATATAAGGATGAATACGAAAATGTTGTCGACTGAAAGCGAGTACTCGATAACGTAACCGGTGAGAAACTCCAGCGCCTGGGTTGGACCGTGAAGCACCCAGACAAGGATATTGAAGGCGAACGCCAGCGATATCCAGATTGCGCACCAGGTAAGCGCTTCCTTGAGTTTTACTTCATGCGCGCGCTTGTGCAGCAGTCCGAGATCGATCGCGAGCATAGCGAGGATGAACGCGACAAAGGCGATCCATGCCCAAACCGGCCAAACCGGTCCCTCTGACGCGGGCGCGTGCCCGGCATCGCGCGCCGCCGCGGCAAAAAGAAAGGCCCCCTGGGGCCAAAGAAAAATACTCGCCAAGCAGTGCTCCCTGATGGAAAATGAAGCCAACATTCTATACCATGCCGAAGTGTTTGAAAACAGTGAAATCGCGACCGGGCGCGACACGCCGAGAATCCGACTATGCAGAAATTCGGTGAATACCTGCGGCTGTCCAAACGAATGATTCGGTGATACAATCACTTCGTGACCGAGGAAAGAAAACTTGAAGGCATATTTGCGAAAGAGATCATTATTTCTCCAAGCGCTGTTGTGGACGAGGACGTGAAAATCCGCGGACTTGACGGAAATCCCGCCGAAAGGGTGGTCATCGGCGATCACACCCATGTGCGAAAGGGTTTTCGCGCGGCGCTGAAATCCATCGAAATCGGGGACTGGTGCACCATCAACGGCCCATGCACGGTGTACGGATACGAGACGGTTTCAATCGGGCATTGCTGCTGGATCGGCCAGGACGTCGTGCTCAATTGCAATGCGCCGTTGAACATCGGGCGCGGCTGCATTTTGTCCTCCAAGTGCAACATCTGGACGCATTTCACCGGAGGGGACACCGTGGAAGGATGCAGATATCATTCAACCAAGCCGGCCACTCTGGGCGACGACGTATGGTTGGGCGTGGGCGTGACCGTCGCGCCGGTGAACATCGGCGCAAAGTCGCTGGTGCTGTCGAACGCGGCTGTTACGCATGACATTCCTCCGAACCGCGTGTACGGAGGAGTACCGGCGCGCGATTTGACGGAGAAAATGGGAGCGCCGTTCGAGGAGATTTCGGCGGCCGAGAAACTGGAGCGGCTGCGGCGGAAATTCGAGGAATTCAAGATCGAAATGGCGGCCCAAGGCCGCGCGCTGGACTTTTCCAAAATCAGGCTGACTGACGGCGCGCCTTGCGAAATCGCCGGAGTTTCGACTTTTTCAACGCTCACCCGCACTTATTCGAAAATAGGAACGGAGGAGGAAACGGCGTTCATGCGGTTCCTGATTCCGCAGATAAAGTTCTATCCCGCCGGGAAATAGGCGAACCGGCGCGGCCTTTCGGATTTTTGGATACTTGTGGTCAAATGGCTGAAAATATGCTAAACTGACGGCTCTTAAATGTTTTAACACAAGGGGTGACCTATGCCTGCCAAAAAACTTACGGAAGACATGCACCGCATTCCCGCGGCGTTCACGCGAGACATGATGGCGTGGCTGGACGCATGCGCCCGCGAAGCGAAATTCACCCAAGGCTCCGCGTTGCGCGCGACTCAAATTCTGCGCGCATTGGTCAAACTCGGCATGTGGCTCAATCCGGACGTCAAGGGCGTGCGCGACGAGTACGAATTTGAAGAAAGGTTGAGAGCCGCCGTCCTGAAAAAGAAGGGCAAGTAAACCGTCAGGCGGTCTAAATAGTTCCGGTTCCCACGATCTTGCCGTCCCCGATCGTGATTTCATCTATAAACGGATTCAGTTCGCGGTTGAGCGTCATCTCGTAGGCCGCGATTTCCTCGCGCTTGCCGGCCATCAGCTTGTCCACGTCGAGAAGCGGGTTCACTTCCTTCTCGACCATACCCTTTATTCCGGAAGGAATGCCCAGGCCGCTTACGTCCATATGCGTCAGGTCGAGCATCACGCGCTTGCCTGAAACAGCGCGCAGCCTTCCCCGCGCCTTGAACGGCACCGAAATGTACTTGTTCAGCCGGTAGCTGCCGGTGAATTCGAGCTGGTTGCCGACCGTCCTGAAATACGGCGACTCGATTAACGGAGCCTTTTCGCGAACCGCCGCGGTCAACTGGTTGACTCCGATCACGAGCTCCCATGAAGCGGGGCCGATTTCCTTGATCTTCGCGTCCTTGCCGAGAATCGCGTCTTTCGTGTTCATTTTCAGGCCGTCTATGGAGATTTTCGTCGTCTCGATCACGATCGGATCCACGTCGAAATCCTCCAGTATGAACACGATGCCCTTGATTTTGCCCTTGGCGACGAACGTCGCGGGATCGGCCGAGATTTGGACATTGACGCCCTTCACCTTGTCGCCCAGCGCCTGCTCTACGGCCTTGGCGACTTCTTTTTCGACCAGCCCGCCGCCGCCGAGCGCTTTGACGAGGGCCACCAGAATGATTAAAACAAGATTCGTCACGGGACTATTGTAACCGAAATCGCATGGGCGGAGGGATTGCGACTTCGTTCGGCCGGCGCGCGCGGCTCGGACTAAAACTTCCTGCGCAGCACGACATTCAACTCGTTTCCGTAAAAGCCGCTGTCGGTGTTATCGTAAAGCGCTTCCACGTAAGCGCTCAACAGCCGCCTTTTGAGGAATGTGTACTTCAAGCCGAATTGCTCCTTTTCGTTTTCGCCGTCGCTGGTGAAGTAGGTCGCGCTGTACAGCAGCGAAAGTCTGTCCGATATTTCCTTTTCGATGTCCACATAAAGCTCCTGCCGCTCGCCGATCCGCAGCGAGAACTGCTCCACGTCCAGCTTTTCCTCGAGCAACCTGCTCACCCTTGCGCTTACAAGATTGTAAAGCTCGTCGCGGATTTCGGGAGACAGCCCCTGCACAGAACCTTCCGGCGGAAGCACTCCGAGCATCCGGCGCTTTATCTCGTCGTCCGGAAGCGGCGGATCGCTTGTGAGCCTCACATCTCCGAGCGCGTTCAAAGTAAGCGGATTGTCCATGTTGACGTATATCGTCAGGTCATTGTCAAACAAGTCGAAATCGTCCATTCCTGATCCGCCCGCGCCGCCGGGCAGCACGACCGCGGCTTTTCCCTTAGCGTACGCGTACTGAACTCCGAATTCGTCCACGTTTTTGGGATCGAACCTTATTTCGAACGGAGGCTCGACGATCCGGAACGTGTGGCGGTGCAGAATCAAACTTCCCTTATAGCTTTCCAGCACGCCTTCAAGCTCAAGGTTCGGCCAATCTCCCTTTATTTTCAACGGCGAGACTTTGCCTTCCTTGTCCTTTGCCCCCTGGATTTCCGCGCGCAAATCCACAAGCGGCGGGAAGCGCACCGTCACTCCCTTTTCGATATACACTTCGAACGGCTTAAGCGGCTGCTTGAGGATTTGAGGCGAAATCGTACGTTGCGGCGGAGCGATTGGACCAGCGTTTTCCGCCGTCGTCTGGCCGGACGAACTGGCGCGCTCTCCCAACGTGATTGGAAGCGACACCGGCGTCCTGTCGGGATCGGGCGCTTTGAGAGTGAACACCCCGCCCGTGCCAAGCGTCATCGAGCCGCCCACGTGCACGTTGATGTCGGTGAGACTCTTGGTGAAAGTGGCGTAACCTTCAAGCGGGCCGCGGTAAACGCCAGGCAGAGTGAATTTCTCGAACCTTTTCAGAATCGCGGTCACGTCGAGCTGATACAACCTGAATGGACGCAGCCTGAATGTTCCCCCGCCGCCGATTTCTATGGTGTGCTCTTTCACCTCCGGTTGGCCGGCCGCCGACAGCGGCTTCGGCTTCGCAGGTTTGCCCTTTTTGACGCCGCCCGCGGTCGTCTCGGAAACCTTGAATTCGCCGAATTCAAACGTGTTCGCATCAAGATTGGGATTGTATTTCAGCGATATCGTTCCCGTAACCTCGCCCGCCGAAATCACCGGGCCGGACTTGAGGTCGCGCGCGTACGCCTCCCCTTCGCCACGTACGCCCCAAAACTCCGCGTCGACCGCAGACACACGCACCGCACCTTCTATCAGAGGATTGTTGAGGGATCCGGTAACCTTCAAATCCGCAGTCAGTGTGCCGCCGGAGCTGATGTCAAGGTTGGGCATAAGCGCGGTCAGATACGCAATTTCGAAATCGTCGGATCTCATATGCAGGTCGAAGCGGCCGGGCGATGCCTGTTCGGAAGGACCGGAAATACCCGGAACTTCGATTTCGGAAATCGCCTCGGAAGCTTCGCTCGGAAGCGGAATCGTTCCGTCTATGTGAAGCGATGAACCTTTTTCCTTGATGAAAACAAAGTCCGCAAGCTCTATCCGGTCGCCTCGAACCGTAAAATTGCCGCTGGCCCCGATGAGCGAAATGTCCGCGTATCCCAGCTCGCCCGCGCTTTGCAGAGAACCCTGCATGTACGGCCCGAAATCACCGTACTTGACTATTGTGTTAATTCCAATGCTCCCTCGAAATTCGCCGGGTATGCGTTCCGGAAGAAACGGATTTATCAGCGAAAGGTCAAGAAATGACGCGTCGATTGACAACTGCGATTCGCTGAAGTTGCTTTTGTTGATCGTGCCCTGCGCGACAACAGTGCTCTCGCCGGCCTGAACGCTGAAATTGTCGATTTTGACTTCATCGCCGGCGTAGCTGAGCGTTATAAACGCTTCGTCCAGAGGCTGGCCGAGGATCGACCCGTCCCGCATCGTCAAACCCGTTACCCGGAACTCGGGCGATTTAAGCGTTCCGGATACTTCCAAATCGCCGTTTACGATTCCAAGAAGTTTTGCCTCCGACACTTTCGGCAAAAGGGGGGTCACCACGCCCGCCTGAAAATCGGTCACGGATATGCCGGCATTCAAAGGAAAATCGCCGATCAGGTCAAGATTTCCGGATGCGGAAATTCGGCCGCCTTTGCTGGACAAATTCAGCTTGGAGATTGCGATGCCGGAAAGATCGCCTTCCGCAGTCAGCTCGGCTTCGGAAAACGGCACTCCGTTAATCTCGCCCTCGCTTTGAAAATATGCCAGATGCAGGTCCGGATTTCGAGTCGTACCGGTGAGCGATGCGGAAAGCGAGCCTTTCCCCGAAATTTCCACTTCCGGAAACGCGTTGCGCGTCAGGTCTCCCAGAGAAAAGCTGTCGCCGGCAAGCACGACGTTCATCGTGCCTTTCTCAACCGAACCGTTCAGCGAAAGGGATGTGCCCCCCAAATGAAACATCCCGTCCGAAAGCTTAATCCCGGATGCGTCGGCCTTAAACGGAAAACGGCCGTCGCTGAACGAAATCAAGGATTGCGACTGACGGGGGGACTGATAATCCGCGCTGTCGAGCAACAGCACGCCATTTACTTCCGGATCAGCAATCGCCCCCGACAAGTCAGCTTGGAGAGTCGCGCTTCCGTACATCCCTTCGACATCCAGCAGGTCTTCCAGCTGGATTGCGGTGCTCTCGATTTTCGCCGAAACCGCAGCCTTTTCAATATCCACCGTTCCTTTCGCTGCGAAATCGCTGCTGCCGTAAAGCAAGTACACATTAAACTCGTGGTCGCAGCCAAGACAAGGCCTGTATCCGGCGCGCGCCATGAATCCCCTGTCCTTGTATTTCCCGGTTGCCGTCGCGTAAATCCAGGATTCTCCAGCCGCGCCTTCCGATTTTATTTCAACATCCACCGGCCTAAGCAAAATACCCTCGGCCGTCATCCGTCCTTCAAGCGTTATATTGGGCGGTTGTCCGCCGCGTGCGGCCGGGTCAAGCACCGCCAATCCAACATACTTTACGACCGGAACAGCGCCGTCGGCCGCCGGGACGCTCTTCCCGCCGCGTTCTTTGGGTGCAAGTTCGCCCTCCCTCAACCAAGCGACGGTTTTCATTACGGGAGGGGCCAATATTCCCAACACGCTTTCGACAATTTCCGCCTCTTCTACCTCCGCCTGTCCATCGGAAATACCCGACTCCAGGCCGTCCTGCTTTCTGGGCCACCAGGTTTCCATTCCAATTCTCGACGGGTCAGTGCTTTCGATTACCACTCCCCTTTTGGGCGCATTCGGATCCACCGCAAGGCCGGTCTCGGGAACAATTCCGAACAGATCCGCCGCTGCGGCGGCAGGCGGGCGATGGTGCTCCGCCCATTCCAATCCAATCAGCCTGCTTTCGGATTCAACCTCGACTTGAATCTTGCCGCCGGAAAGGTTGGCCGCCTTTACCCGGGCAGTCGTCTCGATCGTCACGCCGCCCGGCGCGGAATAATCGAATCTCAAAGATGGTATCGCAAGCGAGCGTCCGTCGAATTTGAATTCGGCGCGCACTCCTTCCACCTCGACGTTCGATGCAATCAGGCGGGGCGAAAGCGCGTTACCCGAAACCGACAGCGAACCATCGGCGTACGATACGCGGCCCGACGAGCCGATGAGACCTTCCACATAGCCCTTCTTGGCGCCTGCGAGCCTCTCCAGGCGGCTTATCTGGGTGGGAGGAAAAACGTAGTTAAACTCCGCGGACGGCGCGTTTGTCACGATGCCGCTGCCGGAAACAGCTATTTCGCCTCCGTAAACCGAATAACGTGAAATGGCCGCGCGTTCCGGAGACGCGGTAAAATCGGCTTCGACGCTTCCGATGGCATGGCCTGCGGCGAATACTCCGGTTGCTTTCGCCCCCCCCCGAATCATCGGCGAGGAGAATGTTCCGCCAACCTTGAAATCCCCGGACAAAATTCCCGACGGCGCATTCGCGGCCGGCAGCACGGATAGGTCAAAGTCCCTTATTGCGACTTGGAAATCAAGAGTTTCATTCGCGAAATCGGCGGAGCCGGAAAGCGAGGCGGCAGCCTCGCCGAACCGCGCGCCCGCGTTTTTTATCTCCAGCAGCTTTGCGCCCGTATCATAGGTCACTTTCGAATCCGTCAAAGCGAACGGCGTATCGCGGTAAAACGTTGCGGAGGCCAAGGGCAGATCAACATCTATTTTGGCTCCCCAAGTGCCATCGGACATTCGGGCGTATTCGATTTGCACGCGCTCAATTTCCAGACGGGGATCGAGCTTCGAAATCACCGGAAGCGCCTGCTCCGCGTAAGCGCGGATGAACTCGAAATCCTCCCTGCCCCACGTCAAATTTGCGCTTGCCCTTCCGCTCTCCAAATTCAGGAATGCATCGCCCGAAAAATCGGTTTGGCCATGCCTGCCTTTGAACCTCGCCGTCGCTTCCCTTCCTGCGGCCTTGAATCGCAGCGCGCCGGATATCCGTTCGAGCGTAATCGAATGGGAGAAGCGCTTTGTTTGAGCCTTATCCGCTTCGAGTCCGAGAAGCGCGATAAATTTTTCCGCTTTTGTTATCGAACCGTTCTCGCCTCGCATCCGTGCGAGCTGCTCCGGCGGAATGCCGAAATTGTCATCCGCATCTATGGTGATTCCGTACCAATCTATGGTTGCATTCCAGGCAGGCTCTCTTTTTTCTTCCCTGGGTTTAAGAAGTCTTAAAAGATTGATCGAGCCGTCCGGATTCCGCACCGCCGAAATTCGCGCGTTCTTGATCGTAGCCGTAAAGTTTTTCCCGAGTAGCGGCCAAACGTCGATTTCCACTTCCGGCACTTCTACGACCGGGGAGCCGCCTTCGATGTCGAAAATGCGGATATCCGAAACGCGCGCCGTGCCGGTGAATACGTTGAGCGATATCCGCTCGAATTCGACCGTGCCGTTCAGATTGTCGTTGGCGATTTTAACGAGAAGCTTCGAAATCATCCCGCCCAGGTAGAACCGGAACAAAGCGAAAACCGTAGCGGCGATTATCGCAAGCCAGACCAGCGCGGCCAAAACGAGCCTGCCGCGCCCGGATTTGCGGACGGCATATGTCCCCGGTTCCCCTTGCAGCTTTTTTCCGCCAACGGGCATTGCGCTTCGCCGCCTAAAACTCAAACGTCAATCCCGCCATCAGGTTTTGCTCGCCGAAAGCATCCTCCACCCCGATGCGAAGCGAGTAATCGCTGTTCAATTTGAAACCGAGATAGGAGTTGATTTTGGGATCGTTCGGATCGTATCCGTTAAGCGACCACATGGCGCGCCCCATCCTGTAATCCATGCCGAGGCCGATCTTGCTCCTGACGATACCGCCGCGCATCGAAAGATCGGGCGTAATGCGCCGCCCCCCTTGAAGATTCAGCGTCGAGTCCTCGCCGATCCCTTCGACGCCCACGCGAACGAATCCGCGGCGCGTTTCCGCCTGCATTTCCACGTCGGCGAGAGCCTGGTTTTCGTCGGTTCCAGGCGCCGGATCGTCCTGATGTACGTAGCGGCCGCCTACGCGTCCGGATACATCGATCTTGGAAAGTTTCGATACCTCGGTCACCTTTTCGTTGACCGAGTTCAGCGTGCCGCGCAGCTCGCCGATTGCGCCCTTTGCGTCTTCGAGCGTTTCGGCGGTCAGCCTCGCGCTGTCCTTGATGTTCTTTTGCAGCTCCGGATCGCTTGCGAGATCGTTCACGTTGGCAGTAATGCTTTGCAGATTCGCGACGCTTTCCTCCAGGCCGGCCGTGATGTTGTCCAGGCGGGCATGAAGCACCGGATCGGATACGAGCTTTTTCATCTCCTCGCTCGTCTGCTTGAAATCCTCCGTAGTATCGACGACGTTCTTGAGAATCTTGTTTATTTCGTCGGAATTGGAGCCGACAAGGGAATTCATGTTGGACAAAAGGGCGCTTAGCGCGTCCATGGAGTCAATCACTTTTTCGGAAATATCCGTGAGCATTTGGTTAATCAGGTCTTCGTCGACGGTCCTTGAGAGTTCGGACAAAAGCGATTCGACATTGGTCATAAGCTTCGCCGCCTTCGCGACAAGCTCGTCGAATCCCTCCTCCCACTCGCCTTGGAATACATGGCCTTCCTCGGCCCATTTCATTTCTTCCTCGTCCGTCCATTTGATGTTGATGACCTTTTCGCCGATCAGTCCCTCCTTGGATGCGATGACCTTTGCGTGAACCGGAATCCGCTTTCCCTTGCGCAGCTTGATGTGCAGCACCGCGACGTTCATATCCTCGGGCCGTTCCACGTCCGCAACGACCCCTTCCACAATGCCGTTGATGCGCACGTCGACGCCTTTCGCCAAGCCTTTGGCGTCTTCGAAAGTGACGTCTATCGTGTAGGACTGCCCCCTGAATTTTTTTTCGAGCGCGGCCATTCCGGCGTACACCATGAACACCGCGACCAGAATGAACAATCCAACTTTCGCCTGCGTACTGAAATCGGCCATATGATCACCCGTTAAATCGCTTCGTGCACCCTTTCCGCGAGCTTTTGGAATCCCATCGAAAACCGCCGCACCCCGGGATGCGCGTGTGTCAGAATCCCCATCTTGCCGCCCACCTCGACGGGCTTTCCGGCGTCGATGAAAATCACGTAATCCGCGATGTTGAACACGCTAGATATGTCGTGGCTCACGACCACCGATGTCACGTCGAATCTTTCGTTGGCTTCGCGGATTATTCCGTCCACCAGCTCGATGGACATCGGGTCGAGACCTGTTGTCGGCTCGTCGTATAACAGAATCTTGGGCTGGTAGATAAGCGCGCGGGCAAGCGCGACGCGGCGCTTCATCCCGCCGGAAAGCTCGCTGGGATAAAGCTTTTCCGTCCCGGCCAAACCCAGCTGCTTCAGGATTTCGGCCACCCGCCTCGCCGTGACGCGCGGCCTTTCCCGCTCCCGGAACGTCGGATAAAAGCCGACATTCTCCGCAACGGTCATCCCGTCGAAAAGCGCCGAGCCTTGGAAGACCATCCCCATTTTGCGGCGGACGCGCGCATACTGCCGCTCGGAAATTCCCGTCACATCTTCGCCGTCTATAACCACACGCCCCGACCGGGGACGCACGAACCCCATTATCACCTTAAGAATGGTGCTTTTGCCGGAGCCGCTCGGCCCGATTATGTAACTGATCTTCCGGGCAGGCAGCGCGAAACTGGCCTCGTCCAGAACGAGCTTTTCACCGAATCCAACCGTGACTTTGTCGAAAACGATCATCCAAATCCAAAACTAGAAAAGAATGGGCATAAGCAAAAGGTCGAGACCGAAAATCAGGACTATGCTGTTCGTTACGCTCAACGTCACCGCCTTGCCGACTCCCGCCGCGCCTTTGTCCGCGTTGAAGCCGTGATAGCAGGCTACCAGGCCGACCGTCGCGGCGAAGACAAGCACCTTTATCAGACAAGCCCGGAAATCGCTGTACTCGACGAACGACGGAACTTCCGCCATCCAAGTTATGTACTGCGTCTGCGTCTGCTCCCAGGCCATCAGGTAACCGGAGTAGAATCCGGCGTAGCCCGCGAACGCAGCCACCACGGGCGACATCAAAACGATTCCCAGAACGCGCGGAATCGTCAGAAACCAGTCAGGATCGGTCGAAAGCGCTTTGAGGGCTTCAATCTGCTCGCTGATTTTCATACTTCCGATCTCGCTCGTCACGCTCGCGCCAACTTTGCCCGCGAGCACCACTCCGGTAAGCACGGGAATCATTTCGCGCAGCAAAATAAGCAGAATCAAGCCGCCGACGTAACTTTTAAGGCCTCTCGACGCCATTTCCTCCGCGATGATGTAGGTGATTGACGCTCCGACGAACGCCAGCACGAGGCAGACTATTGCTATGCTTGCGATTCCCAGGTTGGACATCTGGGCAATGGTCAGGCCCGGATTTGAACGGCCGCGCACCACGTACCAGACCACCTTCCCCAGCAGCATGAAAACGCCGCCGAAAAAGGCGAAAAAGCGGTCCACGAATAGAAAAACGGCCCTGCTCAACGATTCCTCCGGACGCCTCGGCCCCATACCGAAAGTTAAGTATAGCAAAGGCGGCAGACGCCGTTTCGGCGAGAAATCGGCGGCAGGAACGCAGTAATCAAGCCAAAATCGCCTATGCGCGAAAAACTTCGCTTACGAAAAGATCGGTTTCCTTGGAGAGATCGAGCAGCGCGACCTTGTCCACCGGAGTCCCGTCCGAGCTGAACAGCAAGCGAACTACGGGTCTTACCGGCAAACCTTCGTTATTCTTTACGACGATGCCCCCATCGCCGGACGACAGCACGGCAAACGTGCCAGGCGGATAAAGCCCGAAACACCTGACGAATCTCCCCGTCATCGCCGGATCGAAGTGGACGCCCGAAAGCCCGCACACCTCGCCTATCGCTTCGTACGGACTCATCCTGTTCTTGTAAGGGCGTGTGGAAACTATCGCGTCGAATGTGTCGCAAACCGCCAAAAGCCTTGCGGAACGCGGAATTTCCTCGCCCCGCAGCCCGTCCGGATAACCCGAACCGTCATATTTTTCGTGGTGGCCGCGGGCCGCCCGTACGGCGTCGCTGCCAATGAATCCCGAGTTGGTTAAAAGCTGCGAAGCGACTTTCGTGTGATTCTGTACGAGTTTGAATTCGCCGGCGGTAAGCGGCCCGCGCTTGTTTTTGAGGTCGGGCGGAAAAAACGCGTGTCCAATGTCGCGAAGCAAAGCCGCGGCGGTCATTTCAAATCGAGTGCTGCCGTCCAGGTCGCTTTCTTCGAGCAAATGGTTGAACAGCAACGCTCCGTTAAGCGCACGGTTGTACAGGTAATCGTGCTGCGCGACGTTGTGCCACATCTGAATAATCTTGTCCGAAAAGTTCGTTTTCCTCTGCTCCAAATCTTCGACAAGATCCGTAATGTCGCCGGGCTCGATCGCCCGTTTTTTGGAAATCCTGCCGAACCTCTCCTTGACTCTGGAAATGTAAACCCTTCTTTCTTCGTCCGAAAGCACGAACTGGAGTCCCGCGTTGTAAAAGACCTCCTCCCTGTTCTGCGCTATCGCGTCGAAATGCGGAGTGAAGCTGCGCTGGTGCTCCTCGTCAATCGGGAACTGGGTGCTGGGAGTGTAAACGTACGAAATTCCCCAATCCCCGAGAAGAGAGATGAATCCGGGAGTCAGTTTCCTTCCCGCGCCGAGCAGAAGCACTTGCTTGGCGCTCAGTATGTCGCCTTCCAGAATCGCGCCGGGCACAAGGTTGTCTACTTTAACTCTATAGAGTTTATTCACGGTTTGATTTTAGCACTTCATGCAATTGCTGTCTATATTGGACTGGCAGGGATAAGAATTCCCGCGTCCGGGGAATGGAAAGAAATTTTCAAAAACCGCCGATCGCGCTTGCAATCCGAACGCGGATAAGGTATATTTTAATCGGCCCGTTGGGGCGCGTGTACTTTTAATGGTTGGCCCGCCGGCCCTCGACCAAAGTTGCCGGCGGGCTTTTTATTTTCCTGATCCGTTTCAATCTTTCCAGACGCCCGTAATGACCCGCCAACGCGCCTATTCCGCGCCGTTAAGCGTCAGCCCCTTCACTATCTGCGCGAAATCGGGGCCGCCTTCGGCATAGTGCTCCGCGTACGTCATAAAACTCATGACGATCATCCATCTTCCCTTTTTGACATAGAAATACTGCTCGCCGCAACTTCTTCCGTTGACTATTTCTTCGTACAGCGTGCGGAGCGCGGGCGCGCCGTCCACTTCCGTCGAATAGCGCCTGATTTCCGTCTTGTAAGTTCCGCCGACATACATGCTTTCGAATTCCTCAAGCGTATCGGCATCGTCAGCCTCGAAAACCTGCACCGTTCCATAGAAGGGCATTTCCTTATGCGAAAGCAAGATCACCATTTTTTCCTGCTCCACTTTCGCTTCCCAGCCCTCCGGCCAAGACAGACTGAAACCGATGTTCCGCTCGCGAAAGATTTGTCCTGAAACGGTTCCGTCGAAACCCGGCCCCGCCGGCTCTACAAGCGGGAGCGCTTCCGCCTCCAATTCAGCCGGCGGCGCGGCTTCCGCGGCCGCCGGGCCTTCGCCGGCGGAATCCGGCCCCTTCTTCTTCACGTCCTTTGGATTAACCGTTCCGCTTTGCGAAAATGCGGACATTTCGGCCAGCTTGTACATTTTGACCGCGTGATCGGTGTCGCCCAATCCTTCGTAAGCCAGCCCCATGTTTCTGTACGTTTCCGGGTCTTCGCCTGACAGCTTCAATGCTTCAGCGAGCTTTTTCAATGCGACGTCGTACATGCCCTTCGACAGATAGATTTTGCCGGCCTGGCGATGTGCGATAGCCTGCTCGCGCCTCTTGCCGAGTTTGCCGTAAGCTTCTGCAAGTGAGTTGTAGAACGCCGCCTGGTTCGGATCAATCGAAGTCGCCAACTTGAAGGCTTCGACCGCATCCGCCCATTTGCCCGAAGCCATCGCCTCTTTCCCTTTGTCGAAGTACTGCTCGGCGCTTTTGCTTTCGCCGGCGCCTCCGGAAATTCCGCCAAATCCTTCGGGCGCTTTCTCGTAGGGTACGACGTATAAAACGTTCGTGAGCTTGCGTCCGGCGGTAATCACGTACTGGCCGCGGAAGTACATCGCCTGGCTCGCCCCGCCGTCGCTGTTCATCGCTTGGGTGCAACCGAGCTTGATCATTATCGCCGCGCATTCTTCAAGCGAAATCGCGCTTCTGACGCCGACCAGCAGCAAATCGCCTGCTGTGGTCAACCCGATCGCGATGCGGTTCGCCTTGCCGAGCACGTGCGGGTCGCTGAATCCTTGCCCCTTGGGGTCCACCGTCACCTTGCCGTTCGTAACAAGGCGCGGCCCCGCGGCCAGCACAGTAAGGTAGGGCGTCCAGTCCATGTGCTGCCATCGCTCAACGTCAATGAACCTGACTTCGTTATTCTTGGTAAGCGCAAGTGCGGTGCCAATTCCGCCAAAGTGGATCAGCTTTCCGTCCTTGACGATGTCGCCCACGGGAATGAGATTATTCTTTCCGAAAAACGTGCCGTTGATTGCGGCTATCGGATTTGTGCGCTTGATGTATTCCGGAAATTCCTCGTCCGTACCGGGGAAGCCGCGCGCGACCTCCACGTTCAGGCGGTATTCCTTGCCCGACATCGGAATCGAGATTATCCGGCACTTCACGCCGAAAACATCTTCGGTTCTAAATGTAACTTCGGCGGAGTGCGACGCGCGCGGGAATAGCGTATGCGCAGCCACAAAAACCGCGGCTATCAAAGCTGCCCGGCGGAAACAGAACATGAATCGAACCCCTTACTGAACCCCAGCAAAGCGCCGCCCCGCAATGATTATAACCATTTACCGAACTCTTTGCGAACGCTTAAATCGCCAGCCCGGCTTCCGGTGGCCACCGGATATAATTAATTGTGCCTTTTCACGGCTGAAGGAGCGGATGCGAAATGCGGGGTATTCAGTTTTCGATTTTGGCGTTTGCGCTGCTGCTGGGAACAACTTTCAATTTCGCCTGCACCGCGGCGGGCCGCACCGGCGCGGCCGCTTCGCCATCGGGGCAAATTCCCACCGAAGCCGAACTCAAAAATATGCTTTTCGACGAGCTTGTCCGGCTCGGCAAAATCGATCCCGGAACGCATTCGCCGCGCGTCGCGTCAGCGCCGCCCTCGGGCGACATCAACCGTCCCCAGATGGTTCAGTCCCTTACCATGCCGGACGGCACATTGAGGCTTGCTTTTCTTGAGCGGCTTCAGGGCGATTACGATTTGAGCGGAGAAGTAGGAGTATCCGACATTACGCCTATCGCTCTCCGCTTTCTTGAAACCGCCGCATGGATATCCTCAGGCATTCCCGAATCCGGAGAAGAAAACGAGAGGCGGGCCGTCGTGGACGGCGATCAAAGCGGGGAAATAGGTGTCTCCGACGTTACGCCTATCGCGATCAACTACCTGCAAACGATCGCGGGCTACAACGTGTATCGCGACGGAGTGTTTATTCCGAACGGCGCGGATCCGGAACTTCCAACAATACCGCGGCCGACACCGGGCGGAAGCGGCTGGCGGGACGGAAGGTGGCCGCAGTACTCGCTTGTGGACTCGCCAGGCGGCGAAGCCCGGATGATCGTTTACTCTCTGCGCCCGGTTGATTCGGATGGAGTCGAGGGGGACGCGTATTCGTACAATGTGAATTACACGTTCAATGCGGACTCCACGCCGCCCGCGCCGCCGGCGAACCTTTCCGTTACGCAGCCGAACCAAACCACAATCCGGTTGGAATGGGACGACAACGCGGAGCCGGATTTGGCGGGATACAACGTTTACCGCTCCGACTCCCCCGGAGATCCGTCGCCTGAAAAACTGAATACGGCTGCGATTGTTACTGCCAGCACGTTCGATGTGACCGACGGCGTAACTCCGGGATTGCACTGGTATTTCCGCGTGACGTCCGTGGACGCGTCGGACAATGAAAGCGGTTTTTCCAACGAAGCCGATATCGTGGTGCAGGACGTTCCTCCGATCAATCCGCCGACGGGACTCGCGTCATTTGCGGGAGACGGCCAGGTGCGGCTTACATGGGACGATCCTGCAGATCCCAACATCGTCGGACACAACCTGTATATGTCCACCGACGAGTTCGATCCGGCGCCGCCGAAGGTCAACGGCGCGCCGATCGCCGCTTTGGAATATACGGTATCGCCGCTCACGAACGGGACGACGTACTACTTCTGGCTCACCTCGCTCGATGCCGCGTTGCACGAAAGCGGCAAGGCGGGCCCTGTGAATGCGACTCCGCAATCCGGAGCGAACCTGCCGCCGGTCGCGGTGGCGGACGCGTTCCCGACTTCGGGAACGATGCCGCTGACGGTGAATTTTTCCGCCGGCGAATCAAGCGATCCGGATGGAAACATCGCCTGGTACAGATGGGACTACACCGACGACGGGCTGTGGGATTTCGAAAGCGAAACCGACGGCACGACGAGCTTTCCCTATAATTTTGCAGGAATTCACACAGCGCGGCTGGAAGTCGAGGACGATGACGGCGCCACGTCGCAGGATGCGGTTCAAATTACAGTTACGGCCGGGGATGAATGGAACACGCTAAAGGTTGCAAGCTGGTCGAACGTTCGCAGTCTTTCGCTTGCATTCGATCCGGACGGGAGGCCTACGGTCGCGGCCGGAGTGGCGGGGCTCGAACTTGCGCTTGAAGTATACGAATACAACGGAGCGGATTTCGTCGGCATCGGCTCGATCGGATACGGAGGCCGCGACGCCGTCCAGCTCGCGATCTCCGGCGACCGGAAATACTTCGTTGGACGCGTGAACTGGAACGAGATGTTCGAGGATTTCGGAGATTTCAGTTACGACATCGGCGCGGGATGGACGGACAAAAGTTACGGAACGATTTCCGACTGGTCGAAAATCATCGTCGGCGCGTCCGAAACCGAAGGATTCCTGGGATACCAATGGCTGATTATGCCGGAGTATACGTTGGTCCACGTTGGAAACGAGGAATTCAAGGAGTTCGGAACGGGCGTTTACAATCCCAAATGTTCCAACCTCGCGTTCGAATCGGACCTCGCCGGTCAGACCTGGCTTTGCGATCCCGCGAATCTGAAATGGACGCGCGCCGAGTGGAACGGCTCGGAATGGCTGATGCACACAGGCGAGGATTTGGACGGCCAGTACGAAAACATCTATCGCATCGAATGGCTGCCGGGAATGGGCAAATACGTGATGGCTCTGGCGACGTTCACCGACACCCCTCAACTTGCCTGGGCAAGCTGGGACGGCGCGACGTACGAGTTCAAGAGCACGAGCGGCATTCCGGTGCTGTATCCCGACAGCGGGGCGGCGATCGGTCCGGAAGGAGAGATTTACTTCTACCAAATAGATGAATCGCGCGATCCTCCGTTCAAAATTTCCTATTACGAATCCAAGTATAACTACAGCGTGCCTCAGCTTGGCCTGGACGGTCCGATCGACGGCGCCGTTGTGGAATGCGCCGCGATGGCGGTGACGAAGTCGGGAGACCCCAACATCGTTTACAAGCTAATGGGCGACGACAACATATATTTCGCGATGTTTCCCAAGCCCCAGCTCGGATAAGAAAAACCGGATATTCGTCGCGCCGGTTGGTACAATACGCCGGCATGACACATTCATTCAAGGCGGTACCTGAAACGGCGGCCCGCGTATCCGAACCGGAATTCGACCGCGCGCGCGGCGCGCGCGATGCCGAAAACGCGGATGAAGTCGCGCGCGCGGCCGCGGCGTTCGCCAACGAGCAAGCAAGACGCGAAAACTACGACGCATCCTCACGAAAGCCCTGCAGCGCGGCAAGGATGGCCGCCCGGATTTCGGCGCTTACGAAGAGCGGAGAGGCGCCACCCGTTGCGGGGCCGCGCCCGTCATGGCTGCGCGTCAAGGCCGTCCGCGGCGGCAACTGGCAGAAGATGCTCGCAGACTTGGGCGGCCTCCACACCGTCTGCCAGGAGGCCAACTGCCCCAACATCGGCGAGTGCTACAACCGCGGCACCGCAACGTTTATGATTTTGGGCGACACCTGCACCCGCTCATGCGGCTTTTGCAACGTCAAGATGGGCGTATCGAAGGAAGTTGATTGGAGCGAACCCGCCCGCCTGGCCGAAAGCGTGGTGCGTCTCGGCCTGCGCCATGTGGTGATAACCAGCGTCAACCGCGACAACCTGCCCGACGGCGGCGCGGGCGTCTTCGCCGAGTGCATCCGCAAAATACGCGAGCTGAAGCCTGGAACGACGATTGAAGTCCTCACGCCCGATTTCATGGGCGACTTCAAAGCGCTCAAAATCGTGATGGACGAGCGGCCGGAAGTTTTCAACCACAACGTCGAAACCGTGCCGCGGCTCTACCGCCCGGTGCGCCCGCAGGCGCGATACGAACGCAGTCTCGCCGTCCTCGCCGAGGCGAAAAAGATGTTCCCGGAAGGATTGACCAAAAGCGGGCTGATGGTCGGCCTGGGCGAGGAATTTGAAGAAGTGGTCGATGTGCTCCGCGACCTGCGCGCCCGTGACGTGGACATGGTGACAATCGGCCAGTACCTTCAGCCGAACAAATTCATGCTGCCGGTTGTACGCTACGTGACGCCGGAGGAATTCGACGAGATGGGACGAATCGCGCGGGATTTGGGCTTCATCGGCGTCGCCTCCGGCCCGCTCGTCCGGAGCAGCTACTTCGCGGAAAACCAGCTGCCGCAACGATAGGAAAACTTGCCGCGTAGTTGATTTTTCCGGTTCATCGCCCTGGCGGCGCACCGTGCATACGGATTCAGTAGTCAGTGAAGCGCTATTCGTACTTCAGCGCGTCGATGGGATCCAGCGAGGCCGCGCGCATCGCGGGGAAGATGCCGAACACGAGCGCGACCGCGACAGACACTCCCGCGGCGAGGAAGATGAACTCCGTTTGCATTATCGGCACCGGGAACTGCACGTCCTCCGGAAGCTTGCCAAGCCCTTTCGCCGCGAGCACGCCAAGGCCGATTCCGACAATCGCGCCTCCTAGACAGATGAGCAGCGTCTCGGTGAGGAACTGGCCGATTATGTTTGCGCGGGTCGCGCCAAGCGCCTTTCGTATGCCGATCTCCCTTGTGCGCTCGGTGACTGTGACGAGCATGATATTCATGATGCCGACGCCGCCGATGAAAAGCGTCAGCCCGCTGACGACCGACAGGAACACTTTGATGACGTGCGCCGAGCGCTCCCGCTCCTTCTGCATCTCGCCGGTGTTGAAAACGCGGATGTAGTCCTCCTCCTGGCCGAATGGAACATTGTGCAGCCGGGAAAGTATTTCCGTCGCCTCGCGCTCGGCTTCGGTTGTGTCGTCCAGATTCCAGGTTTTGAGCACGAATTCGTCTATTTCCTTGTTGCCAGTCAGCCGCTTCTGGAGCGTAGTGAGCGGGACGACGAGCTGCTCGTCAGGGTTGTACCACGCGAACTGCCCTTTTTCTTCGAGCAATCCGACGACTACGAACTGCTTGCCGTTGATCTTTATAACTTCGCCTACTGGGGAGCGGGTGCCGAACAAATCTTCGGAGGTTTTGCTTCCGAGAACCGCCACACGCGCGGCGGTGGCGACGTCCTCGTCTGTAATCAATCTGCCTTCGAACAGGGTGAAGTTTTCGGCGGAAAAGTACGCCGGAATTACGCCGGTTATGCGCGCGTTTATCACGTTGTTCAAATACTTGACTTGACCCGATGTGTCGTTCGTCGGGGAAATTTCCTTGATCGTTCGCGATTCGGACAAAAGAGTCTGGTAATCGCGCCAATCGAACGCGATAGGCCGGAAATTCGGGATGTTTGCGCCGCCCCGCCTGCCCCAAGACGCCATTACGTTAACGCGATTCGACCCCAGCCGCTCGAATATCGCCATCGTCTCCCGCTTCTGACCCTCGCCGATCGCCATCAGCGCGACGACGCATCCCACGCCAATGACTATGCCCGTAACCGAAAGAATGGTGCGCAACGCGTTCGCATTCAGCGCCCGCATTGCCATTCTCAATGTGATTATCGGGTTCATGGCCGCCCGCCTCCGCTAGAACCTTCTCCTGCCCGGAATGTCTTTCTCTTCCTTAGGCAGGCGGAGGATTACGTCTCCTTCAGTAAGGCCTTCCTCGACCACGATGTTTACGCCGTCGCTGAATCCGAGCTTGACGGCTCTGACTTCGTAGTCGTCTTCCTTTTTTGAATCCGGTTTCTTTACATTTACCTCCGGCTCGCGCGCGCGGAAGTTGACGTAAGAAACCGGAATCGTGAGCGCGTCCGGCACTTCCTTGATGATTATTTCCACATCGGCTGTCATTCCGATTCTGATTTCCACCGGGCCGGACGTTGCCGCTCCGCCGCCCCGCCTGTTGTTCCGCTTTCCGCTCCACTGGCTTCCGGGTGTACCGGCTCCATTTGCTGGGGGCTTTGCCTGCGCAGCCTCGGATGATTGCTTTTGGCTGGACTGCACTTCATCGGACGCCTTAGCGCCCGTTTTTTCCGGTTCGGTTTTTTTTGTCTCTCCGCCCGAATTCGGATTTTTGCCGGATGCATCCTTCGCATCGCCGCCGTCCTTTCCGGTTGCGGATGCGGCATCGCTTTCCGCCGAATCTCCAGTCTCGCCTTCGACTCCGATATACGGCTTCGCTATCGCAGGATTTGAGCCGGATAGTTTTTCCGGCGCAGTCTGGCGTGTAATGAACTGACCCTGGTCGAGCTCGACATCCACCTGGAACGTCGTAACATTCTGGTTGACGGTCGCCTGCGGGTATATTTTCGCGACCTTTCCGCTGAACGTACGGCCCGCGTAGCTGTTGATGCTGACCTCGGCGGGCATTCCAAGCGTCACCTTTCCCACGTCGCTTTCATCCACAAATCCGCGGACGTACACTTTGGACAGGTCGCCGATGACCGCGAGCGTGGTCCCCGCGCCGCTTCCGCGGGTCGCCGAAGTGACCGTATCGCCGACTTCGACATCTTGCGCAAGTATCACGCCGGTCATCGGCGCGGTAATCGTCGTGTAACGAAGCTCCTCCAGCGCGTTGGACAAATCCGCTTGCGCCAGCGTCACCGCCGCCTCGGCCATTTCCACCTCTTCCTTCGTGCCGCCTGCGTTGCTTTCCCGCAGGTTTTTTTGCGCGAGCTCAAGCTTGAGCTTGGCGCGCTCCAGCGTGGCCGCCGCGTCGTCCAACTCCTGTTGAGTGGCGAAGTCCTTCTCGTGCAGCTCCTTTATGCGGTTGTAACGCTCTTCGGCGTCAGCGAGATCGAACTCGGCCTGCGCGACCGCGTTTTCCAGCTGCACCAGCTCGCGCGGCGTCTGGCTCTTTTTGGCGAGCGCAAGCTGGGCTTTCGCGCTCTTGAGGCGCGCGCGCGCCTGCGTAACCTGCTCCTCTATCTGCCTCTTGTCCAGCCGGAACAACACGTCGCCTTCCCGAACGAGATCGCCGATGTTGAAGGCTCGGTACTCGACAACTCCGGAAGCGTTGCTTTTAACCTCAACAGAGGTGACCGGCTCGATAGTGCCGTCGCAAATGACCGAATCGCGAATCTGGCCGAGTTTGACTGTGTACTCTTCCGGCTTTTCCTTTTCTTCCTTTGCGCAGGAAGCAAGCAAAGCCGCCGCAAAAAGACACGAAACCGCGGCGATAACGGGAAACAAGCGCGCCAATGCCCGCCGCGGGGACGGCGGGCGGTTAAGCGCCAACAAGGAGTGATTGGACATCTTTCTTTACCGTTGGATTGACGCACGTGGCGCCGGGATGTTCAAATGGAGCCGGAATGGGCGAATAATTGTAGCAGTAATGCTCCGAAAGAAAATTAAACGCCGGCGATTTCGAGCGAATCAGCCGATATCGCCCGTTGCGATTGAGCCTGCTGATTCGAAACTTTGTCGCACTTCCGCGTCCAGGGCGATTACCTCGTCTATCGTATGCGGGCGGCCGGCGTGGCGGTGAAAAGACTCCGCCGCGGACAAAAGCCCGTCGATAATGGAAAGGAATCCGATTTGGCCCGCCAGAAAGCGGTCCACCAGAACTTCGTTCGCCGCGTTGAGCGCGACGGCGAAGCTCCAGTCTTCGGTAAGCGCGCGGCGGGCGAGCGCGAGCGGCGCAAAGACCGATTCATCCGGAGACTCGAATGCGAGGCCGGAAAACAAAGAAACATCCAACGCAGGCCTGTCGGCGCGCGGCTCGTCCGGCCACGCCAGACATGCGCGGATGGGAAATTTCATATCGGCCGGGCTTGCGTGCGCCAGAAACGAGCCGTCGGAAAGCTCCACGAATCCGTGTATGACGCCTTCGGGATGCACAACCACGCCGATTTTATCGGAGGGCAGGCCGAAAAGATGGTGCGCCTCGATTATCTCAAGCCCCTTGTTCATCATCGTCGCGCTGTTCACCGTTATGCGCTTGCCCATCTGCCAGAGCGGATGTGCAAGCGTCTGGTTAATCGTGACCGCCGAAAGCCGGTCGCGCGTCCAGCCGCGGAACGGCCCGCCGGTGGCGGAAAGAACGATCCTGCGTATGGATGACGCGTCGCGTCCTTTCATGCAGCGCCAGATGGAGTTGTGCTCGCTGTCGATCGGGAGAAACGCGACGCCGTTCCTGCGGGCAAGGTTCATCACAAGCTCGCCGCCCGCGACGAGGGCTTCCTTGCAGGCGAACGCGATGTCTTTTTTCGCCTCGATTGCCGCGACGAGCGGCCGAAGCCCCGCCGCGCCGAAGACGGCGAATACAACCAAGTCCACGTCCGGAAGCGAAGCGAGCTCGCAAAGCCCGTCGATTCCGCGATAGAGTTTCGAGCCGGAAGGAAGCTTGCCCGCCAAATCGTTGGCGTTTCCGTCCCCGATTGCGAAGTGCCGGACGCCGAATTCCGCGCCCTGACCGGCAAGCAGGTCCGCGTTCGAGTGCGCGGAAAGCGCGACGACGCTGATGTCCGGCGCCATTTCGCGCGCGACCTCGAGCGCCTGCCGACCGATGCTGCCGGTGGAACCGAGGATTGCGATGCGTTTGGGCATGGGGAGCGATTATACAACGGCGCTCGCCGAAAGCGATTTCCGCTTAATCTATACGCACGTCTAGTAATTATCGCCAAATTCTGCTAAGCTTTGGCTTGCGGGGAATCCGCTGACTCGTTCCATGCCGCTATTTGCGGGCATTCATGGGGCTACCGCGATTCACTTAGCCGTGGTAATCTGAGGGTTCGCCGATTTACGGTGAATTTCCGCTTTGCCGGAGCGTTTGGCCTTTTCATATGGAAAACTTCATCGAAATCCGCGGTGCGAAGGTTCACAACCTCAAGAACATAGACGTCCGCATCCCGCGCAACAAGCTGGTCGTTTTCACGGGCGTGTCCGGGAGCGGCAAAAGTTCGCTCGCCTTCGACACGATCTACGCGGAGGGCCAGCGGCGGTATCTTGAGTCGCTTTCGAGCTACGCGCGGCAGTTCCTGGGCCAGTTCGACAAACCTGACGTGGAGCACATCGCGGGGCTATCGCCCAGCATCGCGATAGAGCAGAAGAGCGCGTCGCACAATCCGCGAAGCACCGTCGGCACCGTCACGGAAATATACGACTACCTGCGCGTGCTGTTCGCGCGCATCGGGAAGCAGCACTGCTGGAAGTGCGGCGAGCCGGTGACCGCGCAGACGATAGACCAGATGATAGACCGCATCCAGGCGCTGCCGGAAGGAACGCGGTTGTACATACTCGCGCCGCTGGTATCGGGACGCAAAGGCGAGTACGCGGATTTCCTGGACGAAGCGCGAAAGGACGGATTCGCGCGCGTGCGCATAGACGGGAACATTTACTCGCTGCACGAAAACATCAAGCTTGCGAAGACGCGGAAGCACGATATCGAGATTGTCGTGGACAGGCTGAGCGTGGACGCGGAAGGCGCGGGAAGGCTGGCGGAAAGCATCGAAACCGCGCTGCGCAAGGGCGAGGGCAGGTTCATTCTGCACAAGGTGGAGTCGGGCGAGGACGTTGTGTTCAGCGAGCAGCGGGCATGCATTCCGTGCGGGATTTCGTACGAGGAGCTTTCGCCGCACCACTTCAGCTTCAACAGCCCGTACGGGATGTGCAAGGGTTGCGACGGTCTGGGCGTTCAGCTCAAGGTTGACGAGAACATATTGATTCCGGACGACAGCCTTTCGATAGACGGCGGGGCGATCAACCTTTGGAGCTTCACCGCGGAAGTTACCGAAGGATGGCGCAAATATCTTCGCGCGATGGTCGAGGCGTACGGCGGGACGATGGATATGCCGTGGTGCAAACTTCCCGACAAGGCCAAATATGTTGTTTTGCGCGGGGGAAGCTTTCAATACCGAGGCGGAAGGCGACGGTTCGAGGGATTCGCGAACCAGATCGAGCGGCTGGCGAAGACAACGCAGTCCGAGGGCATGCGCAATTACTACTTGAATTTCATGTCGAAGAAGCCCTGCCCCGCATGCGGGGGAAAGAAGCTGAGGCCGGAATCCCTGGCGGTCAGGCTGGGCGGCGAGACGATAGACGGAATCGTTTCGAAGGACATCACCAGCGCGTCCGCGTTTTTCAAAGGGATTAAGCTGTCCGCCGTAGAAGAAAAAATCGGCAAAGAAGTGCTGAAGGAAATACGCGAACGGCTTTCGTTTCTGGAAAACGTGGGGTTGCACTATCTGACTCTGGACCGCAGCGCGCCGACCCTTTCGGGCGGGGAATCCCAGCGTATCAGGCTCGCAAGCCAGATCGGAAGCGGGCTGGTCGGCGTGCTATACATTTTGGACGAGCCGAGCATCGGGTTGCACCAGCGCGACAACCGCAAGCTTATCGATTCGCTCGTGGGGCTGCGCGACCTTGGAAACACCGTCATCGTGGTCGAGCACGATGAAGAAATGATGCGCACCGCGGACGCGATTTTCGATTTCGGGCCGGGCGCGGGAGTGCACGGCGGGGAAATAGTGTCGGTCGGCACCGCGAAGGAACTTGCGAAGGACGACGGCTCCCTGACCGGCAAGTATCTTGGAGGAAAAATCGAAATTCCGCTGCCCGGAACGAGACGGAACGGAAACGGGCTTGCAATCGAAATAATCGGCGCTTCCGCAAACAATCTCAAGGAAATAGACGTCTCGATTCCGCTTGCGCGGTTCGTTGCCGTCACCGGCGTGTCGGGAAGCGGCAAGTCCAGCCTGATAAACGAGACGCTGTACAACGCCACCGCGGAGCTTATCGGCGGCCGGCCGCGGCGCACGGGGAAATACAAGGAGATACGCGGCATCGGCGACAACATAGACAAGGTGATCGAGATCAGCCAGTCGCCAATCGGACGCACTCCGAGGTCGAATCCGGCGACGTACACGAAGCTGTTCGACGAAATCCGCGGGCTGTTCGCGGAGCTTCCGGAAAGCAAGGTGCGCGGGTACCTGCCGGGACGGTTCAGCTTCAACGTGCGGGGGGGGAGGTGCGAGGCGTGCCAGGGCGACGGAGTGAAGAAAATCGAGATGCACTTCCTTTCGGATGTGTACGTCACCTGCGACGTGTGCAAGGGCAGGAGGTTCAATCGGGAAACTCTCTCGGTGAAGTACAAAGGCAAGTCGATTTCGGACGTGCTGGATATGACGGTGGCAGAGGCGCAGGAGCATTTCGCGAACATCCCGCCGATCGCGCGCGGGCTTTCGGTGCTCGCGGAGGTGGGGCTGGATTACATCCAGCTGGGGCAGCCCGCGCCGACGCTTTCGGGCGGCGAATCGCAGCGAATAAAACTCGCTCGCGAGCTGTCCAAGCGGGCGACCGGGCGGACGCTGTACCTATTGGACGAGCCGACGACCGGGTTGCACTTCGACGACATTCGCAAGCTGCTGGGCGTTCTCAACAGGCTTGTGGACGCGGGGAACACCGTCGTCGTCATCGAGCACAACCTGGACGTGATCAAGAGCGCGGATTGGATAATAGACCTC
>JABRWB010000057.1 GCA_039961635.1 bacterium | reverse complement strand
ATCCCGCCATGTGACGGGATGGCGCTTCAGCAAAATATTGTTTAGGGAGCAGTAAGATGAGAAGCAGCACCTCGAAGTACAAGTTTCGCAGGGGGGGGGGGGTAGTCCCCTTTCTGCGATGGTTGTCGTTGTTTTAAGTTTCGTATTGGTTAACGCCTTGTTTGCATCGCTTGGCGGTTGCGACAAGGACGGACGGTTGTCGAGCGGAGCCTCGCAAACGCCTTCGGATCGTGCCGAAGGCATGCAGATTCCGCCCGGCCCCGAAGAAACGCCTGACCGCTCGGTATCCAATGCCCCCGATTTTGCCGAGGACGCGGTTTTCGATTTCGATCAGATTGGCAATCGCAGCATTTCATGGGGCGAAGTTATGCGGGGCGATGGAAACCGTGACGGAGTAGTCAATTCGGGCGACGGTGGTCCATTGCAGGATTTCAATGGAGACAAAATAGCGGGGGGGAGTCCATCATGGCCGATGAAAGACCCTGTAGATTATGATGATGACGACGAAATCGAATACGGCTACCAGGATGGTGATTACGAAGTCTGGACCGACGCGTGGACGGCTTGGCATGCGATAGACGGCTACAAGGTTTACCTCCGTTACAGCTATTTGGGCCAGGTGATTCACACGGTAACGGTTCCCGGTCCGAGTTACGCCATGCGAACGTCCAAATTCCTCTACGACGAAAACTCGGAGCCCGATCCCGAGAATCCCTTGCTGTACAAGCCAAGCGGCTATTACTGGACCGAAAACGGCGCGGTGGGCTACGTCTGCACTTTGACGTATGACGACAGCCAGAGTTGGATTGACGAGGGCACCTGGTACATCTCCGTCGCTCCGTACGATGGACAGGACGTGGGCACGGAGAGCTCAAGATGGCAAACAACTCTCGCCGATTCCGATCCGCTTGGCGACACGCTCCGCATCGAGTGTCTGGATACGACTATCAAGGGCGGCGAAACGGCGCGAATTCAGATCTGGATCACCGAAAACGAGGCAGATCTTTTCCACATGCCAGCTTGCAGGGTGCGCATTACTCAGGATACCGGTTCGGACGCGATAGACTGGGACAGCGTGACATACTCCGATTTCAGTGCAACCAATCCGCTGCCGTTCTGCCAGGAGTTGTACGACCAGGGATGCGATTTCGCCGCGGGCGCAATCACCTGGACGCCTCCGTTGCGCGACCAGGCGGACGAGCGGACCGCGGATATGCCTTTCATTTTCGGAACGCCTGATCCTTCCTACGGCGTCTCGGAAGGGACCATCGGCTATTTCGGATACATCGACATACCCACCAACGCCGTTGACGAGGAGGTGCAATTCACCGTATTTCTGGAAGGCCTTGATCCTACGCCCCCGTACGAGCCGAAATGCTGGTACCTTTACAGCAATAGCTCGCAGGACATCGAGTATTTCGATACCGTGAGTGCGACGGGCATCGAAGTATCGGTTGAAGCTGATTAGAATTGCAGCCAGCGGCACCCGCCAATTCGATTCCAGGCAGTTCGTATTCAGCTTGAAACAATGCGACGCCTGGCATTGAAACTGCAGTAAGCAATTGCCAATGGTGTTTTTCCCCGGGGATGCGGATGTTTGATCCGCGCTCCCCGGGGCGGATAAAATGTACGACAAGATGAACGGAAAGAAAATGCAACACGGCAATGGGAGCGGCGCGATTATCAGAGTCGCCGCGGAGCTGGGCATGGCCTCGGTTTTGGTTTTCATTTTGCTGTTATCCTCTACCTGCAAGTCGGGACGGGCGCGGGCGATTCAAGGCGCCGGCATTGAGGGGATCTGGTTTGCCGAAGAAGAAATCCGCGCGTTCCCGCCCCCGGCCGGTACCGACCAGGAGCTGTTCGAAGCGCTCAGAAACGAGCTTGCATCTGCGCTGAAGAACCGCGGCGCATCGGCCGGAATTGCATGGGGGACGCGATTGGTGGAGGATTTGGCATACGATCCATTCTATAAAAAGCTTTCCTGGACTTACAAAAATGAGGGCGATTACGATACAAGCGGCGATGTGGGTATTTCCGATTTGACCCCCATTGCGCAGCACTACCTCGCGCGCACCAGTGACTCGCTGGGGAACGATCCTCTCGAAGCATGGATTGACGGAGACGGCAATGGGGAGATTGGAGTGGGCGACGTGACTCCGATCGCTAATAACTGGCAGTGCGATCTCAAGGCGTACCGTTTTTTCACTTCGCAATCGATCGACGGCGAGTTTTACCGCGTTGGAGCGGACGTTCCATTCGGCGAACCGGGAGTTTTCCCGAAGACTTTCACCGTGGATGCGCCGTTTGCGATGCTGAAATATTTAAAGGTCGCGCCGGTGGATTCGCAAGGAAATATTGGGACGATGAGCGAAGCCGTCGAACGGACGGCGGCTGTTTATCCGCCCGAAGTGGAATCGGTTTCGCCGCTGTCGGGCAACGACGGCGCGCAGGTTACGTTTGCGCCGGTTGTGTCCGGAACAGAACCTTTGCACTATTATTGGGATTTCGGGGGGGGGACGCTTCCGCCGATTTCGGAATCGGAATCCCCGGTTGTTGTGCTTGGCGCGGCGGGCAAATATTCCTGCCGGCTAATCGTGTCAAACGCCGCGGGAGAGGCGGAATTTCCGTTCACGATTTCGGTCGAGAACTACAACAGCCGGCCAATCGCGGTCCTGGGACTTTATCCGTCGTTTGGTCCAGCGCCGCTTTCGGTCATGGTGGATGCGACAGGAAGCAACGATCCCGACGGAACCATAGTCCGATACCAGTTCGACCTGGACGGCGACGGGCTGTACGAAACGGACAACGGAAACATCGGGCTTTTGCAGCACACATACGATACACCCGGTACGAATTATGTTTCGCTGCGGGTCACTGACGGGGAGGGGGCGACCGACGCAACTTCAAAAAAACTAACCGTACAGACTTTTACCGGAGGCAACAAGCAGCCCGTTGCGTCGCTCGTTTCAAGCGCGCAGGAGGGCAACGCGCCGCTGACGGTTTCGTTTGACGCTTCGGGAAGCTTCGATCCGGACGGGACGATTGTACGCTACGATTGGAACTTCGACGGAGGTCTGTGGGACGTTCTAGACGGGGGGCCGGCGCAGGAGTATACATACAATATTGCCCATCCACAGACCACTTGCCAGGTACGCGTGACGGACGATGCAGGGGCATCGGCGATAGCATTTGCATCGATCAATGTCCACGGCTGGCACGACTATGGCTGGCCGGTGATCGAGGAAGGTCCTTCGGTGGGGACATTCGCGTCATTGGCCGTGATTTCCGATACCCCCGCCGTCCTTTATTCAATCGAATCGAAAACAAAATACGCCCGTGCTATCGATATTTTTGCACGCGAATGGAATGCACCGATAAGGCTGCCAAATGGTATTGGTGCCGGACAATTGAAAGAGATTGCCGGAAATCCTGCCTTTCTCTATTCAGACTCAAATAACGGATTGTATTGTTTTATTCGCGCCGCAGATTCAATAGGCGATGAATGGGCAAATCCTTCACCGGTAATATCCTTGGACCATATTGGTACTGCAAGCGGCCTCTTTGTATCGAATGGTATTCCCGCATTTGCGTATAGGGATAAAAATACAAAAGCGCTTATGTATATTAAGGCCGATGATGAACTGGGAAATTATTGGGGACAACCAACAACCGTGCTGGAAGGAGAAGCAATTAATCAAATCATGGCGGTGAGTCTAATTGGCAAACCCGCCATCGTATACGGCTATAACAAAAGCAATGATATCTGCTCCATTAAAATCATTCATTCGCTAAACCAAGAAGGAACCGAATGGGGCGAGCCAATGCAGGCCTTAAATCCGGGATTTGACGGCACTGCGGCGTGGTTTGACATACTTGTTATTGATGGGATACCTTGCATAGTGGCCGGAGACAACGGTTACGACGACAAGGAGTTCTGGTTTTCTCGAGCCAACGACGCGGAAGGAGCTTCCTGGGGCGCTCCCGTTCTTATCCCGGTGGACATTAACTACTGGGGTTACTTCGACGACAAGCCGCGGCCGCAATTGTCGTCGGTGGACGGGATTCCGCTGGTGATGGTCCAGAGCGGTTCTTACAGCGGCGGGTCGGTTTATTACTCGGTTGCGCTCGATGAAAATGGCTCGCAATGGAGCGGCTGGGTGAAAAACGCGGGAGTTTGCAACGGCGGATTGTCCGTGACCGAATTCGAGGGCGCGCCTATCGCCGTATATCGATACTACTATCAGAGCCTTGGCGACATTCGGCCGACGGAAGGCGTATCGGGAGGATTCTGGCGGTAATCCGTCAGAGGATATTGGCCGGGCAATTGCGGCGAATTCAGTTGAAGATCCATTTCCAGCCGAGGCGTCCCCGTCGCTTGGCTAATACCGCCTCGCCACATGCACAAGCCGGCCGATCAGGTGCACGGTGCGCCCAAGGTCGCCGCGGCGTACGACGAGCGGGCGGAATGCGGGATTGGCCGGCTCCAGAACAACCGCGTCGGATTCGAATAGAACTCTCTTGAGCGTCGGGTCCTCGCCCTCGACGGACACCGCGCAGATGTCGCCGTCGCGGATTTCCGCGCCGCGGTCGATCACCGCGGTGTCGCCGTCGAGGATTCCCGCGCCCGACATCGAATCGCCCCGCACGACGAGCGCGGCGAACGGCCCGCGCCCCGAGACGCCTGACGGCAGCTCCACGGCAGGGAATCCGTCCGCGTCCGCGACCGCAGTGACCGGGCCGTATCCCGCGGGAATCGCGCCGAGTAGGGGAATCCGCCTGACTTTCACGGCGCGGAACGCCGCAGGCTGCAAGTCCGAATCCGCGCCCGCTGCGGATTGCACCGCGGAAAGCACGCGCGCCGCCGCCTCCGGGTCGGACGGAGGCACGAGAGACGGGCCCGGCGCGGCGGAATACGCGCCCGATTCGCCCGAAAGCCGCGAAACGGCTCCGCCCGCAGCGGAGTCCGCGGGGCCGAACTCGTCGACCGTCGAAAGGTATCCGGCCAGGACGAGCAGCCTGCGGTAATCGAGCATGGGGAGCGCGGCGGCGAGTTTTTTCAATACCGCGGGGCTGGGGATGCGGATCGTACCGGATTCGAGCTGCGAAATATAGCTGTGGCTGAGCCCGACCATCCTGCCTAGCTCGCGGGCGGTCAGCCCGGCGCCCAGCCTGGCGATTTTGATTGCTGCTCCAAGTTCGCTCATCGGCGTTGCTCCAAGTTAAGCTATACCGATGATAAGTATTTCTAGGGGGAATGTCAAGCGCGGCCGCGTCGCGAAAAGCGCGGACGGGCGCGCGTGCGCGTTCGGGCCGGGATTTTGAAACAAATGGAGGCGGTTAGCCCTTGATGGCCTCGATGGCCTTGAAGACGTCGCCGACTGTGGCGAATTCCTCGGCGTTCTGGTCGGCGAAGCTGACGTTGAACTTCTCCTCGATCTCCATCACGAGGTCCGCCCGGTCGAGCGAGTCAGCGCCCAGATCGTCAACGAAGTGCGACGATTCGGTGATCTTCTCTTCCGGTACGTCAAGCTTTGACGCCACCAGTGCCCTTAATTCGTCGAATGTGCTCATTCCTGAATACCCCTTAAGCGACGGCTAGGCAGCCGATGATTCCTTCTTAACCTTTATCTTGACAACCTCGCTGCCCTTGTACCATCCGCAGTGCGGACAGACAAAATGTGAAAGCTTGTATCCCGCGCAGTTCGGGCAGCGCACGAGCGCGGGGTGCTTGATGGGCATAAAGCAGCTGGCGCGCCGCTTGGCCCTTTTGGTTTTACTTATTTTTTGCTTTGGTAACGGCATTTGAAGCTCCCGGGTTTGCACCCAGCAAAACTTGAAACAGGAGTATATTTTAAAGGCGGCTCGATTGTCAAGCTCGCTGGATGCGGAAGACGCCGCGCGTCCCCGCGTGATGCTTTGTGTGTGTTGGAAAGCCAGGGGGGATTCCAATGTGGGGGATTGCGCGCAGTTGCAATTCGCCCGTTCACAATTGACACTCAATGGCCGTTGAGATAGAATCGCATCGGCGGGTCGGTAGCTCAGTTGGTTAGAGCGCGTCCCTGATAAGGACGAGGTCCCTGGTTCGAATCCAGGTCGACCCATTTAGGTCAGCGCCTATTTTGGGGATGTAGCTCAGTTGGGAGAGCGCCTGCTTTGCACGCAGGAGGCCGTCGGTTCGAGTCCGTCCATCTCCATTCGAGATACAGCCAGGAGCAGCATGAGCAAAGGATTCTGGGAGTACGAAGAAGAGGAACGCAAATCCGCTCCGGACACCGCCCAAGCGCATGCGCCGGAGGCGGCGTACCACGAAATTGCGGTCAATTGCTATCACCATCCCGATCGCCGTGCTTCCGCCATTTGCCCCAAGTGCAGCATCTACTACTGCTCCGAGTGCATGACCCTTCGCAAGGGCAAGCTGATGTGCAAAACCTGCGCCGAGGTGGAATTCGCCGTGCCAGACGACCAAATCGTCATCGGCGAAGAGCCGTCGCTGGAGGAGCAGATCAAGCCGGAGCGTCCGCCCGATTTCAATCCATACGGCGCAGCCGTCCACAACGAGGGGAGCTTCGCCAATCCGCTCAAGCGTATATTCGCTTTCATTTTCGACGTGGCTCTGGCGCGGGTTTTTTACTTCGTGCTTTATTTTTTCTGGACTTTCATCATCCTTTCGATTTCCGGCAAATTCAATTTGTACGACTTCGGATTGAAGGTGAAATTGTACTGGCCGGCGGTCATCCAATACTCGCCATGGTATCTGTTTTTAATCGGCGATTTCCTTTACTTTTTCTCGTTTCTTGCGATGCGGAACCGCACCCTTGCGATGAGCTGGTTCAACCTTAGGATTGTCACCATTTACGGGGATTTCGTGGGGATCACCCAGGTCTTGATCCGCACGCTTGTAATGATGGCCACGGCCAATGTGACGCTTCTGTTCGCGTTCTTCTCGCCCAAAAGGCAGGCGCTTCACGACTGGATCGCACAGCTGGTGGTCATCAATTACAGCGGAATCAAAGAAATAGATCCCAACGAGACTGTAGCGATCGAAATGTAGCCAAGGAGAGGACAGTGACACCGGGATCGATTTTTCTTTTGTTTCAGGCTGCAGAGCCGGAGGCCGGCCAACTTGTTTCGCCCACGTGGATTCTGCTCGCCGTCGCGCTCCTTTGCATCATCGGCGCGGGGTTGAGGTTCTTCCGCTGTTTCTTCCAGGCGTATTTCCTTCCGCATTTGAGTTTGCGGCGCCTGGCGGAGGAGGAGCATTTCTTTTACTCGCTCGCGCTGGTTTTCGCCGGCTCCGCGCTTTTTGTGGTTGGACTTTCGATGTCGCATCCCGCGATGGACAAAATTGCGGAGGAATGGGTGGTGCAGACCGTCCAAAATGAGACCAGCTCCTCATCCAGCAACTACAAGGACGTTGCCCAAGCCAAGGCGGAGGACGACTTACGCAACGATTACGAATTGATATTCAAAACCAACATCCTGGTCCTGCCGCTTGTTCCGGTTGTCTTCTGGATTTTGTTCATGTCCTTGACCTGGCTCATCGCAAAGCTGTTCCACACGCCGATTACTTATGCGCATTTCATGCGCACGATGGGTTATAACGGGCTGATCTTCGGCGCCGGGGCGGGCGCCATGTTTTATTATCAGACCGCTGGCATCGCGGGAACCGAAATTCCTGGTTGGGTTACTCCGGTCGCTTTGATTCTCGGAATTTACGCCGTGATTCATCTTGTCATATCGTTCATGCAGGGGCTCGACCTCGCGCCGATCGGCATCATAGTTAGTGTGGTGATCGCGCTCGCCATAATAGCCGGAATCGGATACTTGGTAATGTATCAGTGGGGATTGCCGGCTTGGAACGACTACTGGAGCGAAATAAACGCCTACGATCCTTCCAGGGGAAGCGTTTAGGATTGAAAGGAATTTCGGCCTCGACGGCTTTAGAATCGAACTTGCGGGCCGCCGAGGCAATCATGTAGTAGTCATGAAGCTTGCAGCCGCCATCCTGATTGTCGCCGCCGCCCTCGCTCCGTCCGCCGCAAACGCCGCTTCGGGCGACGTTGTCGTAGTGGCCGCGGGGGGACAGGCAGGCGCAACTCCATCGGCAAATCCCGCCGCCGCACCCGCGGAAGCGTTATCCGCGGAAAGCGAAGGGATTCCGGTCGTTTTCACACTCGACGAGCTTATCCTGTACGGCGTCAGGCACAATCCCGAAATCTCCCGGCTCAAGCGCAGCCGCGACAGGCAGGAACTTGCGAGGGACGCGAACCTGTTTTTCACCGATCCCAGGCTCGACCTGAGCCTGACGGCCTCGCATCGCGAAACCGCAGGCCGGGCGAGCACGGCAACCCAAAGCGGCGTTTCCGAAACCGAGGGAATGAATTTCGACATTTCGTTCACGAAGCCCCTTGCCTCTGGCGACGTTTTCAATATTTCGAATTCGCTTTATACGACGGATGTGAACGTGTCCGGCGCGGAAATTCCGACGTCCTGGGGCGGCAGTCTGTCGGCATCCTACACCTGGCAGCTTTTCAAGGATCGCGGCAAGGTCGCGACGTACCTCGGCTTTTACACCGCCGATAACTCTCTTTCGCTTTTGTCCGCGCAGATAGAGGATGAAACGCGGGCTCTGGCGGGGCGCATCGCCGCCGCGTATTTCAACGCGGCGTACCTGAAGGAAGCGGTCCGCGTCGAGGAAGAGGCGCTTGAATATTACGAGCTGCTGTTGCTCCGCAACGTCGAGCGCTACAAAGTCGGGCTTGGACTGAAAAGCGACATCCTGCAGGCGGAAAACGCGAAGATTAGCCAGGAAAGCGCGGTCGTCCAGAGACGCTCCGAACTTGCCGACGCGATGCGCGCGATTGTGGATGCGATCGGATACGAAGAGGGCGCGCCTTTGGATGTCGAGCCTTTCAACGTCCTCGAATTCGCGCCTTCCGAGTTGATCGGCAAGGATCATTGGAACAGGGTGCTCGAAGCAAGCTTCGCGCTCAAACAAATCGAATCGCAGCTTGCAAACCTCGACATTTCTGACGCGTATTTGCGCAACCAGCTGCTGCCGGATTTCGACTTGACCGCGCGTATGAGCATGCAGGGCGAAGAGGAGGATTTCGGCGGCGCGCTTGACAGCATCACCGACGCGAAAAGCTATTCTTTGACGCTTACATACTCGCTGCCCTGGGGAAAGCGCGACATTAAAAGCAAGCTGCAGCAAAACTCGATACAGGCGGCGGAGCTTGCGGAATCGCGGCGCTCCGCGGTGCAGGCGCTTCGCACGCGTTACGAGTCGCTGGCCAGGGCGCTTGAAACGACTTACGAACAGGTCAGGCTCGCGTCAAGCAACGTTGATGTGGCGAATGAAAACGCGTCCATACTTCGCGAAAGGCAGCGCGTCGGTCTCGCGACGACGCTGGATGTTTTGGACGCCGAAAACAGGCTGAAGCAGGCGAGATTGTCCTATCTAGCCGCGGTTGTCCAGCATTTGCGGTCGGAATACGAATTCAAGGTTCTGGCGGGACTGGTGCCATGATGAAGCCAGCCAGATTCGGCCAGGGAAATTCCGGCGGAGCGAGCGGCTCGATGATCTCTTTCCGCAACATCGTCAAGATTTACCGTATGGGCACGCACGAAGTCCGCGCCCTCGACGATGTCAGTTTCGAAATAGAGCCGGGCGAATTCGTCGCGATAATGGGGCCGTCCGGAAGCGGCAAAAGCACGGCGATGAACATAATCGGCTGCTTGGACCGTCCCACTTCCGGGGAGTATTTTCTCGAAGGCCAAAATGTCGCGCACCTTGGGGACAACGACGCCGCCCGAATCCGCAACAAGAAAATAGGATTCGTATTTCAGACTTTCAACCTTCTTCCGCGCACGAGCGCTCTGGAGAACGTGGAGCTTCCGATGATTTACGCGGGGGGGGTGCGCAACCGCCGCAAGAAGGCGATGGACGCGCTTGCGCGCGTCGAGCTCGCCGACCGCGTGCACCACAAGCCGAGCGAGCTCTCCGGCGGCCAGCAGCAGCGCGTCGCGATCGCGCGCGCGCTCGTCAACGATCCCGCGCTGATACTCGCGGACGAGCCGACGGGAAACCTCGACACGAAATCGGGCAACCAGATAATGCGCGTTTTCCACGAGCTCAACAATTCGGGGATTACGATTGTGCTCGTCACTCACGAGGAAGACATCGCCCGCCAGGCCAAACGGATACTGCGGTTCCGCGACGGCAGGATAGAGCGCGACGAGCCGGTGAGGGACAGGGCCGTTCCGGATGCAGCGGCGGTGGAAAGCTGATAACTGATTCGCTGCCGATAATACTTAATTCGCAATCCATTCAGAAACGAAAGCGGCTGTTTGTTGTTCCTGTTCAGCAAAGTAAAACTTGTCATTGAGCGGTATTTATTTGGGTTATGCCCGCCACCGGAGGAACCTCTACACACACGAACTAACGCACTGCATTCATTCCTTTCACGGACAAACACCGCTCAACGCAGCTTTGGGAAAGCTGCGGACGGGACTTCGGGAAGATGCTCGAGCGCCACAATGACGAAGTCGAAACTACGGTTCGCAGCCGCGGCGGCGAGATCATGAAAAACCTAGGCGACGGATATATCGCTATTTTCGGCGATGCGTCGGACTTCTTTTCAAGCGGCGTCGAAATTCAGAAGAAGATCGGCCGGTTCGAGCCGCTTCCGGAGCTTCTGGATTTCGCGCTCGCCGCGCTGGAAGAAAATGAAATCAAGAAAGCTCCGCCCGCATCCTGACAGGCCTTTTCGGCCGCGGCGCTTGATGCATTCAATCTCCGCAGCTTCCGCTTACGGTTTGCTTAGACGTCGCGTGCTAATCTGTTTGCGCCTTTTTGTATTTGCTTCGACTCGACGCGCCGATGTGATTGACTTTGGGGCAATCCCGGCTACAATATCCGGCTCGCCCTGGGCTGGCGCTCGGGATGCACGTTCAATCGGGTGATTAGCTCAGCGGTAGAGCATCTGACTTTTAATCAGGTGGTCACAGGTTCGATTCCTGTATCACCCACATGGCCCCATCGTCTATCGGTTAGGACATCACTCTTTCAAGGTGAAAAGACGGGTTCGATTCCCGTTGGGGCTATTTTTTCTTTGCCTCGCAGTGCGCTTCATCTCCGAAAGTGAAACGGGGCGAAGCCGAATCGAATACGATTGCGCGCTCCGCCCCGAAATGTCGCCTGCTACGTCTGCTACTTGATCAAAGTTACATGACCTTTGAGCTCATGTGCCTTGCCATATGTCTTGCTGAATGAAGTAATCTTCCACACGTACACATCCTGCTTGCCGCGGCCCAGGCATGAGCCGGATACTTCCAAAACATGCGGCAGCACGAACGTGCGCTTTACGCTCGGATCGTCGCCCACGCCGTCGCCGTCAAGGTCGGCCACGACGAAATCCTTTTCGGAACCTTCGCTGTAAACGACCAGCATGTCGAAGTCGGGATCTCCCGGAGATACTGCGAGGACGTGATTTTCGCCGTATTTCGAATCTTCGGGATCATACGCCAGGCAGCGCCAGCGCCATTCGTGGTAGCGGTAACTTTTCCCGTCGGCGCCGGGCCGGAACTCGTCGCTTTCGTCGGCGCCCCAGTACATTCTCACGATATCCGAGTCGTAGCCCTGTACAACGACGACCTTGACCTTCCCGACGGCCTTCCTGCCTGTTGAATCGGTGACGCGCAGGTGCGCGTTGTACGTGTCGGGCGCGTCGTAGCTGTGGTATGCAAATCCGTCCGTGCTCGTCCAGTCTTCCCAGCCGCCGCCGAAATTCCACTCGTACTTCACGATCGGGCCGTTGCTGGAACTGGAGCCGTCGTCGTAGAAGTAAATAAGGCAAGGCGAGCCGGCCATGCCGGTGGATGTTCCGGGCCTGACCACGATAATGTCGCGCGCGGAAGGCGTACGGGAAGGCTCGATTCCCCCGCCGCTGCAGGATGCAATGAGCAAAATCCCCGACAGCGCGATTAAAACACTGTAAGTGCGTTTCATGCAAGCTCCTTGGAATGTTTACTAATGCGCGCTTGCGCGCAATGCATAGCTAGTACCGGAAGGAGGCGCGTTTTAGTTCAAGAAGATACATCCGCAATTCTTAGGCTTGTCGGGAAATCCCTTTGCGCTTAAGAATCGGGAGCGAATCGAGATTTTAATTTGGTTGGGTATGCAGGAGCTTTACTATGCCGCGAATGCCGCCTGCGCGTATTGCGAGAAAGCGGCGCAATGCCGCATGGCGAACAGCGCGAGCTTCGAGAAGGCGTGAACGGGCTGAAATTTCCCACGACCGCGGACCCGGACGGGAACGAATTGACGTTTCGGCAGTTCGGTTCTGCGGAAGCTGTAAAATGATGCGGCAAGTCGCCGCTGCGTTATTTGCGGCGATATTTTAAGGCGAGTTGATTCGGGAAGCATTAGTACGGACTTATTTTGCATCGGCCCGGATGCCGGTTTTCGGCCATATCGCGGAGCTGGACAGGCTCGCGAGAGCGCCGGTGGAGGAAATGAACGATGCGGTTAAATGCAAGCTCGAGCGTGCGTTGTCGCACGCAGCCTCCTCGGTCCCCTATTTTCGCGGCAAGGGCTACGAAGGGATTGACGACTTTCCCGTGTTGACAAAGCGGGATATTTGGGACAATTACGATTTAATGCGAGCGGACACCGCGAAATCGGACGAAGGTACGGAGATATTCACGAGCGGCAGCACGGGCAGGCGGCTGAAAGTGCTTTTCGATTCACTGGAGCGCCGTTGGCGCATTGCGCTGGCATGGTACGGACGTAGCGTTCCGGGCAATCCCGGAGAGTCGAACATTCCGCTGTGCTCCGGAACGGCAAGCCTTTGGGGAGCGAGCGAGCTTAAAACGGGAGGAATATACAAGCTCCGAAGGCGGATGCGCGATGCCTTGCTAAGGCAGAAGATATTCGGATGCTATTTGTTCCCAAAAGAAGACGCGATACGTATCCATCGGGAAATCGAAGCGCTGGCGCCGGATGTGGTAATGGGATATGTCACGAATCTCAAGCTGTTCGCCAGGTATTCACTTGAGCTTGGTCTGAAAAAAATCCGCGCCAAAAAAGTGGTGCCGACCGCGGAAGCGCTGGATGCCGCGTCACGTGACGAGATTTCTTCTTTTTTCGATGCGCCGATACGCGAGCGCTACGGATGCAGGGAAGCGGGCGGAATCGCGTTCCAGTGCGAGCACGGAGCTTGGCATGTTTTTTCTCCGCATGTTTTCCCCGAGGTCCTTAGGGACGACGGAAAAATCGCGCGTTCCGGCGAAGGCAGACTGCTTTTGACGAAGCTCAATAACAGGATAATGCCCCTTGTGCGATACGACGTCGAGGACCGTGTGGAGCTGTGTCTGCCCGGGGAAGTCGAATGCGAATGCGGCCGTAGCTATCCCGTGATGAGGAAACTAATCGGAAGGGATGTTGATTCGATAAGATTCAGCGACGGAAGCACGCTGCACGGATTGTGCGTTGCGGAGTCCCTTCGAGGTCTGCCGGCGGAGGAATTCGTCTTCGTTCAGGAAAGCGAGACATTGTGCCGATTTTACATCGTGCCCAGGCCGGAGTTCACGGACGATTGTCTTCGCAAAGCACTCGTTAAGCTGGAGACTTGGATAAAAGGGCGAGTGAACGTAGTTCCTGAATTGGTTGATGAAATTCCGCGCGCGCTTTCAGATCCATCCGGAACTGGCAAGAGGCGCCAGGTGATCAACCTGTGCGATGAGAATCGAAAAGCCCGCGCGCGGTCTCGTCCGGAAAATATGAAAGTAAGCTGAAAAACTGTTATTAAAAATACTTTATAATTAAAACCAGGTGACACACCACGCGGCGATCAAATCCACCAGCCGCGCCAAATCGCCCATTTGAATCCGCTCAGCGGCGGTGTGGCTGTAAACGACCGGCACGCTCAGTCCGAACACGCGCGAGCCCGAGGACTCGAACATCGACGCGTCGTTTCCGCCGGGCATGTATCCGTACTGAAGTTCGAATCCCAGGCCGCGCGCCTTTTCCAGAAGCGCATCGCGCGCCGCGTCCGGAACCAGCGTCGTCCCGTCGAACGCGCGCAGCACCGGCCCGCCGCCCGGCTTCGCGGAATCGAATTGTTTGTTGTCGCGCGGCCCCGCGCCAACCGTGAAGCTGTCGATCGCGATTACTTCTTCCGCGGCCGCGAACCTGTGCGCAAGCGCGCGCGCGCCGCGCAGCCCGACCTCTTCTTGGACGCTCCACGCGAAAACCGTCGGAACCGGCACTTCCGCCTTGCTTTCCGCGAGCTTTGACGCCGCCGCGACTAGCGCCGCGCATCCGAACCTGTCGTCCAGGCTGCGCGCCTGCACAAGCCCGCCCGCGAGCTTTTCGATCCGCTTCGGAAACGTCACGGTATCGAGAAGCCTCACGCCGAGCGCAGAGAGTTCCTCCGGCGAGCGAGCGCCGACGTCGAGAATCAAATCCTCCGCGGTAAGCCGCCTGTCCGAGAAAGCGCCCGTCCTGAATGTGACATGATGGCTGACCGGGGCGAACGCGCCTGGCACCGGCCCGCCCGCGGTGTGCACGACGACCGGCGCGCCCTCGTAAAGCTGCGCGTCGATCCCGCCGACCGCGACGACGCGGCAGTTGCCGTCCGGCCTGATCGAGGTGATGCGGAATCCGATCTCGTCCATATGCGCGATAAGCACGCGCTTCGGCTCGCCCGCCGGGCCGAGCCGGATCCAGCGGTTTCCCAATCCGTCGCGCTGGATTCTGTCATGTGCTATTCCCGCGGCGGCAAGCCGCGCCTCGACGACGGATGCCACCGCACCTTCGTTGCCCGAAACGCCTGGCGCGAGGATCAAATCGGAAAGCAGTTCGAAAAGCCGTTCGGTTTCCACCGGTTGATATTACACGAAAGCCGGATTTGATGCGGAACATTGCCGGAATCGCGCTGATATACAATACGCCCCGTGGCACTTGAGGTTTACAGCCCGGCAGTGCTTCCGGCGGCGCGCCCGCGCGTCGCGATCGCAATAGGGACGTTCGACGGCGTGCACCGCGGCCACTGGCACATCCTGGATGGACTCGCCAAGCTGGCGGAATCGGTCGGCGCCGCTCCGATGGTTGCGATGTTCGACTACCCGCCCGCGATATTTTTCAATCCGCACCTGCCGCGCGAGCTGATCGCGCTTCCGCGCGAGCGCGTGTCCTTGCTCGAGGCGCGAGGCGTGCAAATCCTTCTCGAACTCAACTTCGACGCGGCGACTTCCAAAATGAAGGCGCGGGAATTTCTGGATAAGGTAAATGTGAATTTCGACATCCAGGGGCTGCTTGTCGGCTACGACCACCGGATCGGCAGTGACCGGATTTACAAGGACGTGGATTACATCCGGATTTGCGACGAAGTGGGAATCGGCTTTTCGCGCATCGGGCGCAAGCTGATCGGGCGGCACACGGTTTCGTCGTCGCTAGTGCGCCGGATGATCCGCGACGCGCGGATGCGCGCGGCCGCGGCGCTGCTGGGACGGTACCACCGCGTGAGCGGCGTCGTGATTCCCGGCGAGCGGATCGGACGCGCGGCGCTTGCCTGCCCGACCGCGAACGTGCTATTGCCGGACGAAAAGCTCGGCCCGCCCGCGGGGGTGTATGCCGGAATCGCGCGCATCGAAAACGGCGAGGAGTGGCCGCGGCCGTTCAACGCGGCGATTAACATAATGCCCGCGCGCGTGAAAGCGGTGTACGGCGGGGAGCTGCCCGACCGGCAGCTTATCGAGGCGCACCTGCTGGATTTCGACGGCGACCTGTATGGCAAAACGATTCACATGGATTTCGTGAGACGGCTGCGCCCGGAACGGCGGTTTCCTGACCTTGCGTCGCTCAAGGTGCAGATTGCGGAGGACGTCGCGGACGTCGCGAAACTCGATCCGCTGTCGCTTCCGGTTCCGGACGAGGAAGAAGCGCTGGGCTTGCTTGAAGAGGACGCGAGGGAGTAATGCAGTTTTCGGTATAATTTGATCGGGAGTTACTGAGTGACAACCGATAGCAAAGGTGGATCTGTTTCGAAAAAGCCGTTTTGGGCGAACAATATTCCCGGATGGATTCCAGCAGCTGTTATTATTTTGGCTTTGGCATTGTTTGTCGCTCCAGCATCAGTAATGGCCCCATTTGCATACATTCAATATTGCCTTTCGCCGACAAAGAGCAAAGTAGCGATTATGACAAAGGCATCAAGCGGATGCGGAAATTGCATGAATGGGTATGACTTAATAACCGGACCGGAAAAAATTCCTGAATTGAATGAAAAGGCCATTCCTGCGCTTGTCGAAGCGCTCGCGTGGGATGGCAATCGAGCCTTGGGTGCTACATACAGAAGCATCGCAGATGTTGAACTTTGGAACTTGGGCGAACCTGGAAGGGAAGCGCCAAGAAATGTTGCGAATGGCGATGACCAGCGGCCAAAACCCATAGCCCTATTGTGGCTCGCACTTTTGGAGCCTGAAAAATACGAAAACGATTTTCTTAAATTAGCTGCCGAACATGGTTTTGGATGTAACAATTTGCTCGAAAGACCCATATCTTTGGCGATGAATCGGCAGCACACTTGATAATACCAAGAGAGCGGTCCAAGGAATTGCATGATAGGTTGATTTCTCTAATCGAAAAAACAAAAAACAGTTCTAATTAGTCATTCCAAATAAGCAACAGGAAAAGTAAATCCCGATTCACAGTGCTAAGGCTTCCTCAAGCACATGATCCTTTGTCTGGGGGTTTTATTCCCCCATCCGAAACAACATCTACTTTGCCGTCAAGCAGTTCTTCGACGTCTTGCCGGAATGCAACGAAATCAATAAAATTTCTGCCCTTAGCCATATGTCCCAATACATCCACGTCGCTTTGCGGACCGTCGTCTCCTCTTTCGAGGGAGCCAAACAGTCTTGCATTTTCCGCGCCGTGTCGCTCCGCGATTTCGAGAATCGCCGAGCGGTGAAGCGCCAGTTTTTCGCGTGCGGTCATGGCAGAAGCTGTTATACCGGAAGGGACGAGTAGAGGCGACCTGCGTGGCGTAAGGATTAGCTCCCGACTTCCACAGTTACGGACAGCCCGTTTGCCTTGTCCGGATGCCGCCTTGTTGAAAATCTCCGAAGTTCAATGCCGATGATTTCGCCATTATCATCCTCGTCCAGGAGAATTCCATCTCCGGCGTCCTTCGTGCGCGCAACCGGCCCCTCTTTCAGGTAGATGTAGACTGCATCGGCTTCCTTATCGAAAGTGATTCGCATATCACTCACCCACCCAGTATACCGTAATTACCAGCAAAAAGCTGTGCCTGTCCACAAAAACCGCTGCCAATTTCCTATGACGCACAGAAGTTTGCACCATATAAACGTTTTCCGCGAGACATTCAGATTCATCGCCGTTTTCAATAGCGCGAATCACGTCGTCCGCGTTAATTTTGCGCTCCTCCATTCGCTCGCGCGCATGGCGCGAAAATCTAATTACATGTATTCAATTTATCCAATTTGAAGAAATCTTCCCCGCGATCGCGCTCGCCGCGGCGGTGATCGGGCTGCACAAATAGATGAAGCTGTCCGGGTTGCCCATCCGCCCCTTGAAATTGCGGTTGGACGTGGACAGGCACACCTCGCCCGGCGCCAGCGCGCCTTCGTGCGCCCCCAGGCACGGCCCGCATCCGGGATTCATTATCACCGCGCCCGCGTCCGACAGCTTTTCGATTATCCCCGCTTTGAGCGCTTCTTGAAATACGCGCTTCGACGCCGGGAAAACGAGCAGGCGCACGGATTTCGCAACCTTCTTGCCGTCAAGCACCGCCGCGGCCGCGGCAAGGTCGGAAAGCCTTCCGTTCGTGCAGGTTCCAAGCACGACTTGATCGATTTTCGTTCCGGCCAGCTCGGATGCGGGGACTACGTTATCCACGGTGTGCGGCTTCGCGATCATCGGGACGATTTCGGAAAGGTCGAACGAAAGCCGGGACGCATACGCAGCGTCCTCGTCGGAATGAACGCAGTCGAAATCGGACGGCGCAATGCCGGTTGCGGCCAGGTATTCCCGCGTAATTTCGTCCGCTTCGAAATACCCGCATTTCGCGCCCATCTCCGCCGTCATGTTGCACAGTGTCAGCCTGTCGTTCATCGGCAACGCGGCCGCGCCCGGCCCGGCGAACTCGACCGCCATGTAATCCGCGCCGTCCGCCCCGATTTTGCCGATTATCGCGAGCGAGAGGTCTTTAGCCGTCACTCCCGGATTGAAATATCCGGTCAACTCTATCCGCATCGTTTCCGGCACGCGCAGCCACAAGTCTCCCGTCGCCCATACAGCCGCGGTTTCGGTGCGTCCTATGCCTGCTGCAAACGCGCCCAGCGCGCCGTGCGACGTCGTGTGGCTGTCGCTGCCGACGATCAGCATTCCCGGCCGCGCATATCCGAACTCGGCCAGCACCTGGTGACACACGCCGTCGGTTATGTCGTGGAAGTGCTCGATTCCCTGCTCCGCGACGAATTTGCGGATTGTCTGATGGTTCGTCGCATGCTTGTGGTCGGCCGCGGGCACGCAATGATCGAGCACGATGAGCACGCGCTCCGGATGCTTGACGCGCGCGCACCCTAGCTTTGCGAAGTGCGACGAAATCGCCGCGCTGTTGTCATGGGACAGGTACAGGTCGGGAACCGCGGTCACGATTTGCCCGGCGCGTGCGTCCGTTCCCGACTTCTCCGAAAGAACCTTTTCCGAAAACGTTTTTCCCATATTCTCCATCCTTCAACCTAATGAATCGGCTCGAAGTTGATGAAATCCGCGTGGTGGACGATTATCGCTTCGACTCCGTGCCTGCACTTGTCTCCCTCCCAGGAATGCGCGGCGATGATGTGCTGCACCGAATACGGCAGCCCGGCCTCGCGCGCCAGCGCCGCGCCGCTGACCGGATGGCGCAGCGCCTTGCCGCATTCGCTCGTCGTCCACTTTCCGTCCGCGCCGCGCGCGTATTCGAGCGGTTTGCCGATGTCGTGCAGCACCGCGCCCGAAAGCAATGTGTCCATATCCGGCTGCATCCGCGGCTCGTTGGGATACTGCTCCTTGAGCGCGAGTCCGATCGCGCGCGCGGTCGCGCTGACCGCGCGCGTGTGCTGGACGAAGCTGACGGGGCAGGGCAAGACCAGAAGCGTGAACGGCATCTGCATCAGGTCTTCCATCTTCCACTTGCCCTCGTCCATCGCCATCTGGACGCAGCGGATGGTTTTCTTTTTCAAATCCTCCGAGCCGATCTTCTCGATCTCGGGGAAGAGCTTCGCGATCATCATTTCCTGCGGTGTAAGCATTTATCTAAATCCTCCGTGGCTGCAATTGTTAATTCAAACCGCTCCCGAATCTCCATCCATTCTTCCGCCCCCCTTTAAGGCAATTCGCGCGCCGACGGACCGTCGTACTCGTGATCCTTCGGATCCACCACACGCATCGGTTTCTGGCGCGTCACCTCCTCGTGCGCGTGCGCGACAAGCCCCGGCACGCGGGAGATTATAAAGAACGCGTTCGCAAGCTCCGGCGGGATTCCAAGCTCGCAAAGCACCGCGGCTATCGCGCCGTCCACGTTAAGAGGAAGCGGCTTGCCCGAGCGTTTTTCAATCGCTTCGGCGATCGCGAGCGCCAGATTCAGGAATTTTCCTTCAAGCTTCGCATCCTTTGCCAGTTCGAAAAGACGCGCGGTGCGCGGATCTTTCGTATGCACGCGGTGACCGTATCCCATAGCCCGCTCGCCTTTCGCCTTGAGCGAATCCAGAATCGCGCCCGCCGCGCCGTCGAACGTCAGCCCTTCGGCATCCATCCGCTCGACGCCCGCGTAGAACATCCGCATCGCGTCCTCGATAGCTCCGCCGTGCCATTTGTTGATGGACAGTACGCCCGCGGCGACGCTTGCGTTTATCGGCGCGCCGGTACTCGCGACCGTGTGCGCGGCCAGCGCGGAAGGCGGAGTCGCTCCATGGTCTATGCTCGAAACGAAAATCGCTTCGATGAGTCTGCCGACTTCCCGTGACGGCAGCTCGCCCGTCAGCGCCAACCAGATCGCTTCCGCGAATCCGGTCCTGCCCATCAGCTCGTCTATGCGGTAGCCGCGAAGGCGGACCTCGTTCGGTTTGATTTCGGTAATCGCAGTTTTCCAGTGGTGTTCGCCCATGATTTCCTCCGGACGATATGAGTATATGCGCGGCGGGCGCAATACGCGTCGCTTCGCTTGCTTGTGGCGGATTGGTTATGTCGGAAAAGTGCTTGTCCATTGCCGTTCAAGAAAATCCTCCCGTCCGCCGATAACCGTTTCGGACGGCGGGGCCGGATTTCCGCGGCTATCCGAGGTCCGGAGGAACAACCGAATGGATGAAAAAAACGTCGCATTGTTATTCACGACAGACATTGAGGCCTTTTCGGCCGCAAAACGGGAATTCGCGGCGGGAAACAAGAGCCGCGTCCGGCTGCACCGCGTAGAGGCGGAAGGGCGGGATTTCACCGGGGCTGATTTGTCCGGTTGCGATTTTTCCCAGGCGGTTTTCCGCAGGTGCAATTTCTCCGGAGCGAACCTGTCGGGCTCGCTTTTCCGGGGGGCAAGATTCGATTGGTGCGACCTTTCCGGCTCTAATCTTACGGGCGCGTCGTTGGCGCATATTGTTGCAAACGGCCTTGTTGCGGCCGGCGCGGATTTCTCCGATGCGAACCTGTTTCGCGCGGCTGCCGAATCCGGCGATTTTTCGAATTGCAGTTTGGCGCGCGCCGATTTGACCGGCGCGCAAATGTCCCGGGCCGAATTTGCAGGAGCGAAAGGCGAGGCTGCGTTTTTCACGGCCGCGGATCTTTCCGGCGCGAATTTCTCCTCGGCTTCGCTGCGCAAATCCTATTTCCGGTTTGCCCGGCTGACTGGCTGCATCCTCACATCGGCCCAAATGCCGCATTCCACGTTTACCGGCGCTTTGCTGACCATGACCGACTTTACAAATGCAGACATCTCGTTTTCCGATTTCCGGACGGCGGTTTTCGACGGCACGACGTTCAGAGGCGCCCGTATGATCGAATGCGATATCCGCGAAACCGACGTTGAAAAGGCCGACTTCCTCGGCGCGGAAATGCTCGGCGCGCTTCTTTCGGGCTTTTCGGCGGAGGATGAAAAGGAACGCCACGAAGCCGCGCGCGAAAAAGCGTTGGCGGCTTCCGCAAGCGGCGGGGACGGAAAGCCGGTCGAGTTGATTCCACTGGATATTCCGGTAGTTTGATGACGGAATAATGCCGCGCCGCGCTAAAATCGGCGCGTGTCGAAACCGAAACGATTCGGATTGGTTCTTGCCGGCGGCGCGAGCCTTGCCCTTACCCACATCGGAGTGTTCCGCGCGCTCGAGGAACGGGGAATGAAACCCGTGGCGATTGCCGGCGTAAGCGCCGGCGCGATCGTGGGCTCGCTTATCGCGGCCGGTATGTCGCATGAGGAACTGCTGGATGCGACCGCGCAGGTGCGCTGGCGCAGGCTTGTATCCCCCGCGTTGCGCGCCCCGGGGCTGCTCCGGCTGGACAAAATGGGCAAATATGTCGAAGAGCGGACGGGCGCAGATAACATAGAAAAACTGCCTTTGCCGATGCGGATCGTGACCACGGATTTGGCCACCGGACGGCCGGTCGTTCATCGAAAGGGGCGGCTTGGCGAAACCCTCGCGGCGAGCTGCAGCATTCCGGGGATTTTTTCGCCCGTGAAGCTTGACGGCCGGATGCACGTGGACGGAGGGCTGAACGGAAACCTGCCGCTGGGCGCGCTCGACGACTTCCGCAGCCTGGATTTCGTGATAGCGAGCGATCCAGTGACGCACTGCGAGCTTAATCCGCGGCCGGACAACATGTACAAGGTGCTGCTCCAAACGTTTCTGATCAGCTTGAAGGCGACCACGCGCATTCCAAGCGAGTGCGCGCATCCCGTGATCAGGATCGAGCCGCGGCTGGCCGCGATCGATCCGTTCAACCTGAAGGAGCTGCACAAAATGGAGCCGGCCGGCTACGAAGCGGCGGAAATGGCGCTGGAGGAGGCGGGGGTTTGAAAATTATTTGCTCGGCTTTCTAAATACCAAAATGTACTCATGCTTGAAAATATAGAATCCGCTCTTAAGCGCGCGCACGCGCCATAGGTTTTCCAGATTTCTTTTCGCGCGGTTGTCCTGAATGTCCTTGACCACTATCCCTTTCAGCGAAAGGCCGAGGTCCAGCCCAAGCTGCATGCATCTAAAACCAAGCGGAATCCACTCGCCCTTTTCGTATTTGTCACCGATGACGATTGCGAGAAACCTTCCATGCGCAAGATGGGAGACCGCAAGTTTCAGCACTCCAGAAAACGCCGCAAAAAAATCTTCCAGTGATTTGCAATTGGAAAGGCAAGCAGGGTCATCGTTGAATTTAATAATGTCGTGATAGGGCGGATGCAAAATGGCCAAATCGAAAAATCCGTTTTTCGATTTTGGAAGCATGCTCGCAGCCAAATCCCAAGCCGTTTTCTTTTTGCAGTCGCCTGGAAAGGCATTGACGACCGCTATGGAATTGGCAGCCTCCGGATCCGTTTCGGTCGCCTTAATCGCGGATTCAACAAGCGCCCTGTTTAAATCTATTCCAATGCAATTTCTGCCCAGTCTTTTCGACTCGATCATCGTTGTGCCGCTTCCGCAGAATGGATCGACCACCCAATCGCCCTTTTTGGAAAATCGCAGCAGAAGTTGACGCGGAATCTGCGGGACGAAATTGCCGTGATAGCTTCCAGTATGGGCGCCCGAGGAGTCGCGCTTGCCCAGCAACCATAGAGAATCGGTCAGAACTTCGTCGAATTCCCGCCAATTCTCACCATTTATCTCGCTGAATCCGTCCGACTCCGAATGCCTTTTTCCGCTTTTTTTGGTTGCTGCCACTTTTTTCTCCCCCTTTATCCCGCTCCCGCGCCGCCCCTATGGTTCCCCATATCCTCCCCGTACAAGCTCTGCAGCTCCGCGTACTCGCCGCCGAGGCGCATCAGTTCGTCGTGCGTCCCCTGTTCGATTATCCTGCCGTGCTTAAGGACGACTATCCGGTCGGCCTTGCGCACGGTCGAAAGCCTGTGCGCCACGATTATCGTCGTGCGCCCGAACATGAGCTTGTTCAGCGCGTCCTGCACCTGCGCTTCGGTTATCGTATCCATGTTCGCGGTAGCTTCGTCCAGGATCAGTATGCGCGGATCTTTGAGCAGCGCCCTTGCAATCGCGATTCTTTGCCGTTGGCCGCCGGAAAGCGTCACGCCACGCTCGCCAACTATCGTGTCGTAACCGTTGGGAAACTCGATGATGAACCGGTGCGCGCCCGCGGAGCGCGCCGCGTCCAGTATTTCCACCTCGTCCGCTCCGGGGCAGCCGAATGCGATGTTCTCGCGGATCGTGCCGTGGACGAGGATGTTTTCCTGCGATACGATGCCGATCTGGTCGCGCAGACTGCGCAGTTTGACCTTGCGGATGTCGTGGCCGTCAATCGTGATTAATCCGCCGGTTGGCTCGTAGAATCTCGGAATCAAATTTACGACCGTCGTTTTGCCGCTTCCCGAACCTCCCACAAGCGCAACCGTTTCCCCCGGCGATATTTCGAGGTTGAAGTCCTGCAAGACCTCTTCGCCGCCCTGGTAGCTGAAGTCGACGTGTTCAAAGACGATTCGACCGTCGACCGGGGGAAGTTCAGTCGCCCCCGGCAAATCGGTGATGCCCACCGGCTCGTCGAGAATTTGAAAAATCCGAGCAGCTGCCTGGGTTCCGCCGTGCAGCGTAACAAGCACGCGGGACAGCTTCGCCAGCGGATTCGTGACGAGCGCGGCCATACCGACGATTGCGAAAAAGTCCCCTATCGTGCCCTTGCCGAGGATGAATTGCCAACCCCATACGAGAATGATAGTGAACGGTCCGAGGATGCTGATGAATTCGACCGTCGGCAATAAGAAAGCCGTAAGACGCCAGACACGCATCAGCTCCCGGAGGTTTTCGCCGCTCACGTTTCTGAATTTCGCAGCCTGTGTCTCTTCCTGGCAGAAGCTTTGAACTACGCGGATGGTGACGATGCCTTCCGAAAGAACGGTCGTCATGTCCGCGCCGAGGCGCTGTATCGCGCGGTTCATGTTGCGTAGCTGGATGCCGAAATGACGCAGCAGCATTCCCACTACGATGCTTGTCAGCAGAACGACACTGGCGATCCTCCAGTTGAGTACGAACAGTATCACCAGCCCGCCCGCGACCATGACCGGCGCTATGAAAAAATCCTCAAGCGAGTTGTGAATGAAAGTTTCGAGCTTGATGACGTCGTTCGTGATGCGCGCCATCAAATCGCCCGTGCGGCTCCTGTCGAAAAACGAGTAGGGAAGGCGCTGGAGATGCTCGAACAGCCGGTTGCGCAATTCGGTGCAAGTGCGGAAGGCGATGTTCGACGAAAGCGTGGTGCGGAAATAGGCCGCTACGCTGCGCGCAACAAGAAGCGCCAACAGGATTCCCAGGAAGTCGAGGAATCTCTGCAGGCTCTTCGAAGGAAGTATCTCGTCGAATATATATTTGAACGCCGGCGGTATTGCAAGCTGGATAGCCGCGTAAACCGCCGTCGCTCCAAGCGCGAGCGCAAGCCTGCGCCTGTGAGGCGACAGGTGGCCGTCCCACAGACGTTTAACTATTGCAGTGGTGGACTGGCCGGGCAAATCCGCACCGGAGCGTTTGCTCACGGGCGAAGTTTAGCACGCAAACGCGCCTGAAGGTAATTAATTCTCTGCCCGGACACCGCTACGAAGCGGCTTCGGCGTCCTTCCAATGTTTGATCGCCTTGAGCGATTCTTCTAGGTTGAATGGCTTGAACTTGTCGCCCATCATCGGCTTGAGAACCGCATCATCGTGGCAGGTTGTGCAGTTCGCCTTGGGATCGCCGGCTGGTTTCACCTTCGCCGGACTCTTGATGTGATCGGATGCCGGACCGTGACATGCTTCGCACTGGACGTTGACCAGAAGCGGAGTTTTCTCGAAGCTCACCCATCCGCCTTCCGCGCCGTATCCCGTGACGTGGCACTTGATGCATTCGTCTTTCTTTTGAGCCTCCGCATCGAGAACTCCCCAGGCCTTGTGGAACATGCCGGAATTCTCGAACGCCTTTATCTGGTTCGGGTGGCACATTTTGCACTTGTTGGCGTTGTCGCCGACGTATACGGGCCCCTTGGGTGCGTCCTCGGCAAAAGTAAGCGTGTAGGTAAATGCCCCAATTGCGGCGACCAGCAAGAAAATCGAAAGAAAACGTTTCACGAATCGTTCCTCCTTGCAGCCGGATGGCTGACGGCGAAATTATATCAGCGCGGCTGCATTCGCGCAAAAACCGGGGCGGCCTCCGGCAAATTTCATTGGCGGCCGAACTTTCACAAACATGTTGACGTTCGGCTGCAGCGGGGGTATAATTGAATTGGAAAGGGCTTTTGCCCTTTTGTCGGAGAGGCGGCTGATTGATTCATTCGATCGGTGTGATCGTCGGCTCGAAAAGCGACGTTCCCAAGCTTGAAAAGGGGCTTTTGCTCCTGGACAAATTCGGCATCCCGTACAGGTTGGCTATATGCAGCGCGCACAGGGATCCGGACAGGCTCAAGGAAACCGTCGCGGCTTGGGAAGCCGATGGAGTTGGCGTTTTTATAGCTGCGGCAGGGCTCGCCGCGCACCTACCGGGCGTGACCGCGTCGTTGACAACCAAGCCTGTAATAGGGCTTCCGTTGAACGCGGCCCTCGACGGTCTCGACTCTCTATTAAGCGTTGTCCAAATGCCGCCGGGTATTCCCGTTGCGACGGTCGGCGTGGACAATTCTGGAAACGCCGCGGTTCTGGCTGCGGAGATACTCGCGCTGGGCGACAAAGACCTTGCCGCCAGGATTTCCGATTACAGGCGCGCCGAGCGGGAAAAGGCGCGCGAGGACGACGCCGCACTCGGCCGCTGAAACTTGGCGCCGCGGCAGCTTATTCGTCCCGAAGATTTTAATATTCTCAGGAGCAAAGAATGATTGAGCGGTACACGCGCTCGTCCATGAAACGCATTTTCGGCGATCAGAACAAGTTCAAACGGTGGTTGGACGTGGAGCTCGCCGCACTTAAAGCATGGGAAGAGCTGGGCACGGTTCCCAAGGGAACCTACGATCGAGTAAAGAAGAAGGCGAAGTTCACCGTCAAGGGCATCGAGGACATCGAAAAAACGACGAATCATGACGTGATTGCCTTTACGACGAACGTCGCGTCGTACGTTGGAGAGGACTCCAAATGGATCCATTTGGGGCTGACATCCAGCGACGTGGTGGACACCGCGCAGGCTCTTATCCTGGTGGAGGCGGTGGATGAAGTTGTCGCGGGAGCGGAAACCGTGTTGGGTCTGCTTAAGGATTTGTCGATCCGGTACAAGGATGCCGTAACCATAGGGCGGACCCACGGAGTGCACGCAGAGCCGACGACTTTCGGGCTGCGCGTCGCGGTTTGGCACGCGGAAATGCAACGCGCGATAGCGCGCCTCCGGGCCGCGCGAGAGGAAATCGCGGTCGGAAAGATGAGCGGCGCAGTTGGAAACTTCGCGCACACTCCGCCGGAGCTGGAAGAAAAGGTGATGTCGGAGCTCGGCCTTTCCTGCGATCCGGTTTCAAGCCAGGTCGTCCAGCGCGACCGGCATGCTTTTTTGATGTTTGCCCTCGCGCTTCTGGGCGGCACGCTCGAAAAAATCGCAATCAATTTGCGCACCTTGCAGCGCACCGAAATCGGCGAGGTGATGGAGCCGTTCGGACACGGCCAGAAAGGCTCTTCCGCGATGCCTCACAAGCGCAATCCGGTCACGCTGGAGCGGATTACGGGGCTCGCGAGAATCCTGCGCGCCAATGCGCTGGCGGCCGCGGAAAACCAAGCCCTATGGGACGAGCGCGACATAAGCCACAGCTCGGTCGAGCGCGTGATACTGCCGGACAGCCTGACAATCGCGGATTACATACTGGACAAAACTGCGTACGTGCTCAAAAACCTGGAAGTAAACGTGCGCAGGATGGAGTTGAACACTCAAGCGACCAAAGGACTTTACTTCAGCCAGACCGTGCTGCTTAAGCTGGTGGAAAAGGGCGTTTTGCGCGAGCGGGCGTACGAAATCGTCCAACGCAACGCAATGAAGACTCACAAGGAAGGAATTCCCTTCTACGACAATTTGCTGAAAGATTCGGAAGTGACAAAAGTTCTTGACAGGACCGAGCTCGCCGAATGCTTTTCCAACAAGCACTTCACGCGGTATGTTGATTATATCCTTGAGAGAGCCGGAGTGCTGGATGCCGGCCGCGCCAAACTTAAGCCCGACGCGGCGGAGCTGAAGGCGCCGGAAAAGGCAAAGCCCGCATCGCGGAGTTCGTCCCGCAATCAGCAGCGCAAACAAGAGCCTGCCAAGCCCCCGGAGCCGCCCGCGAAGCCTGCGCCGATGGTGGTGGTCGAAGAGCCCGCGGACGCATTCGCCGCGCACCTGGCGGCGCCCGATCCGATAATCCGCTCCGTGCGGTTCGGACAAAGCGATCCTTATCCAGCGCGGCACATTCCCGCAAGGCAGATCGCTCCGGTTCCTCTGCAGGACGACAGGGACAGTGAAGCCGCCCGCCGCAAACGCCGCAAAAGGCCGCGCCGCACCCGTCCCGCCGCGCCCGCGCTCGGTCCCGCGCAGCCGCTTATTCCGCCGGGGAACAGGCGTGACGAACCGGAGTACGAAGACTATCAGCCGGCGCAGCTTGAAGATTGGCGCAATCCCGCCAAAAGCGTTGTTGACACCGCTTTCAAACGACCCGGCGCGCGTCAGCCGAGGCGCACAAAAAAGCGATAAATTCCCTTCGAATGCGAGGGGAAGTGCCTCGCTCCAAAGGACTGTCGCAATTGTGCAAGTTATAATGCGGCGGTGGCCGCATCCACAACCGAAGCGACGTGGCCCGCGCGCTTTCTTGAGCTTTGGGCAGCTGCGGACTGGTCCGTGGAAATCACGGGCGGAGTCGCGCGCGCGCGCGCGCGGGCAGCCCTTTTCGCCGATTGGCTGGAAAGGCTCGCCGTGCTGTCTGGTGTGCCGATATCCCTTCGGCTGCCGCTTGTTGATGTCGCCCGGCTTTCGTTCACGACGATTGATTGCACGAAGCTCCCGGTGTCTCATCCCTTGAGAGGCGCTTTTTCGGCATCCTCAAAGGGTATGCCCGAAGAGGCCGCCGAGGCGTTCGCCGCGGGGACTGCTTGGGAAGGCCGGCTGCCCGCGCTGGTCAGGTTCGCCCGCGGCCTGGCATCCATCGAGATGGCGGAATCCGAAAACGGCCTGCCCCCTCTTTGGCCGAGAGTCGTCCTGCGGTTCGACGGAAGCGTGTCGGTATCCCCCGTTTCCGGCCCGGACGGATATCGAGTCCGCGAAGAGCTTGCAGCGCTGGTTGAAACGTCCGGATTAAATATTCCGATAACCGCCAACGTTCTCGATCCGCTAAGCCATGTCAAGGCGGGGACTGAAGTCGCCGTGGTTGCTCATTTCGATCCTCACGGACTGACGGCGATGATTCCGACGGTCAGGACTCTCAGGGAGTCGGGGCTTGCTTCCAGAATAGTATCGAGCTATGACACCACGGGCGATTACGCCAGGCTTTGGAAAAGGATAATCAAAGAGCTTTACGAGAAACCGGATATCGGGGCGCTCGTCCTTCTCGATCTTTCTATAGACAGCCGCAATCCCGATCGCTGCTTCGAATTCGCGGCGAAAGCCAATGCCGGAGAAAAACCGATACTATGGATAGACCATCACCGCGACACGCTCCTGGCGGCGTCCAAGCTGGCCGGACCGAAGGTGACGCTGCATCTGACCGGGGTTCTGGGCACGCATCTTGCGCAGAGCCTTCCGATGCGCGAAATAGAATTGCTGACGGTGGGCGCGGTTTCGGATAAAGATCCGTACGCGATGTGGGCGGCGAAGCTGTGGCGCGAATCGGGCAAGATGAAGGATTTGTTTTTGATTTTGAACGGCGTCGAGTCTGCGCTCGATTCGGTCACTCCCCCGCCGCGACAGCTAAGAAAAATATTGCGCAAGCAATCGCTCGATTTGTTTTCATCCGTCAAGGACCGGATAATGCGGCTCGACCGGGAATATTTGATCGAGCTTGGAAAAAAAGCCAAGGAAAGTCCGCTTACGCTTGCTGACGTATCATCGCCGCCGGCCGCGCTTATCGAGGAGAATCCCGAGTTGGCGGAATACTGGAACAGCCATTCCGGGGCCTGGGGGCTTTATCCGGGGGCCGCGGTAGAAGGGCTGGAGCCGCTTTTCGAACCGATGGGCAGGATTATCGTTTTCACCAAGCGTCCGCCGGGCGCGGGCCGGTTCTGGTACGAAATAATGGAGGACGCGATGTCCTCCTTCGGAAAATACGGAAACGGCCTGCTTCGCACCCCGTACGCGGTCGCGACGCGGATACTGGAGAACGGCAAAGCGAACGTATTGTTTCTTACCCACCACGAGGCCAACAGCGCGCCGGATATCAGGCTGTTTTTGCCGCAATCGTACCAGACCAGGTGGATAGGTCACCCGCGTGCGTTCTGGCTGGACGTTCGTCAGGGAAGCGAAAAAAGGCTTATCAATCTTGTGGTCAAACGCGTAAACGCATTCATGGAAGCCGTTTTTCCCGACGGCGGGGACGGCAAAAACAATATTAGGAGCAGGCAATGAGCGCGAAACTTGCGGTAGCACTCGATATCGGCGGAAGCGCGGTGAAGGCGGGGCTTGTGGACACTTCGTCGGGGGAGCTGGTTTCGTTCGTGGGCCGCGTCGAAATCGGCACGGATAATCCCGCGGAATTCGCGGCGGGGCTGCCCGCGCTGGTGCGGTTTCTCCTGGAAGGAGCGGAAGGCGACGAGATCGCGGGCGTCGGGATCAGCGTCGCGGGGCTTTGCAGGGACGGCATCGTGGCCGAAGCGCCGAATTTAAAGTGGTTCGACGCGCCCCTTGCGAGGCTTGCATCCGACGCGCTTTCATCGGACGGAATCGCGGCGAAGGTCGCCGTCGAAAACGATGCGGACTGCTTTACGCTCGGCGAATGGAAGTACGGCGTCGCGAAGGATTGCCGCAGCGTGCTGGGGCTGACGCTCGGAACCGGCATCGGAGGCGGATTCGTAAAGGACGGCAAATTATTCCACGGCGGCCAGGGCTACGGAATCGAGCCGGGGCATTCCAAGATTCCGCAGGATATGGAGTGGCCGCCGTGCGGCTGCGGCGGAAGATTCTGCCTGGAGGCCGGCGCCGCCGCGAAAGGGATTATCTGGACCTACATCGAAAAAGGCGGCAAGGCGGAGCCGGGAATCACCGTCGAAACGATTAAGCGGCGCGCGGAGGAAGGCGAGGAGGCCGCGCTGCGCACGTTCCGCCGCATCGGGATGCGCATCGGAATCGGGATCGCCGGGATGTGCAACATGCTCAATCCGGACGCCGTCGTCATCGGCGGCGGGATAAGCGGCGCGCGGGAGTTCATCGAGCCGATGCTTCGCAGCCACCTGGAGGCCGGCACGCTTATTTCGGTGCGCGCGAACGCGGAGCTTCTCTGGAGCGAGCTGCAGAACAGGGCGAATTTGCTGGGCGCGGCCTGCGCGCTGGGCGCGTGACTAACGCCATATACGCGTTTTAAATTTCCGGGTATAATAAGCCTGTTCGTCTCGTCCTCAGGAGTTTCATATGACTGGAAAGGGCGGCTGGATTGTCTGGGCAATTGCCATAGCTTTGATTGCCTTAGTTCTTGCCGTAACACTTGCGTCCTGCGGGCGCGGAAAGTCTCGGCTTGGCGGAAGGACGGAGCCCGGAGGCGGACAAGCCATCACGACTCAAAACAGAATCCCGCCCCAGGTTTCGCGCTCCGTTGACGAGGTGATCGCCGAAATCAAGGCGTACGAGCCACCCGCATCGGCCAATGTTGACAAGGGTTTGTTCGAGACGCTCCGCGCGGAGCTTCTTGCAAAGGTGCAGGAAATCGCATCGTCCCGCAATGTATCGAGCTTCCCCATCCGCACGGCATCTTCCGGCGACCGTGACGACGAGGTTGGATTGACGATTGGAGACGTCTTCGTCATCCCGCGTCTGGACGGGAAGAACGAGATTGTTTGGAACGAGACGCTTGCGGGGGACTTCGACGGCAACTTCGAAGTGGGAGTATCGGACATCACCCCGATCGCGCTCAATTACCTGACGATGTACGGCGCCGGATACGGAAACGGAGCCAACGAAGAATCCGACCGGATGCTGCTTTACGCGCAGGGATACCAGACGGCGGCCGCGGCCTCCGAGCCGGAGACCGAAATCGGGGTGAGCGACATCACGACGATTGCGCTGAATTACCTTTACACCGGGCCGTGGGGATACGACATCTGGCGTATACCGCTTTCGGGCGGGATACCCGAGCGGATACCAAACCCCACCGACAGCGACGCGCCCACTGTAGTGCGCACTCCCGACTTCAACCAGGGAACACCCAAGACATACTCCTACGTGGACACGCTGCCCGCGCAGCCGTCCAGTTTGCGATCCGCTTCCACTATCACCGAGGACGGAGACGGATGGGGCAACGGGGATTGGTACTACTACATCGCGAAGCGCAATTCCAAACAGGAGTCCGCGCCCAATCCTCCTTCCGCGCCCAAGTTCAACGTGCATGCGAAGTACATCGGGCCGTTCCATATCGACTCCGGCCAGGATGTGACGCTCGGTATCGAAGTATTCGGGGACGTAACCCCTGTCTCGTACGGAATCAACTGGGGGGACAGTGCTACGGACAGCGCGGCATCCTCGCAATTCACGCACGAGTTCACTCACTCCTTTACCCAATCCGGCAAGTTCGTTCCCGTCGTCACGGTGCAGGGGATACCTGAAGGCCAGTCCGCCATTGTATTTGTCATCCAGGAAGCGCCGCCGGTGCATGTCGATTCGAACTTACCCTGGGCGCCTACCGATCTGCGCGTCGATCCCACCGAGACGGGAGTGCACCTGAGCTGGGGAAGCGACGATCCGAACGCCACCCCCGAGGACGTATTCCGCGTCTACTACTCGCTGCGCCGGTGGGATTCCCGTCCGACTTTCCTCGGTCTCACATCCGGCAACACGTTCGACACGCCGATTACGGAGCAGCTTATGGGCGGGATGAGCATTTTCTTCGCCGTAACCTGTGAGCGCAACGATGCCGAAAGCTCGTTCTCCAACGAGGTCAAGTGGCCGCCGTCGGGTATACCCGCGCCCAATCCCCTTACGCTTCTCGGCACGTCAAACGAAACCCGCGTCGATCTGTCCTGGGCGGCCGTTCCCGACGGCCAGGATTACACCGTCACTGGATACCGCGTTTACAAGGGCTTGGAGCTTGGCGATCCCAATCCGGTGCTTGTTTCCCAGCCCGATCCCCTGCCGTCCACGCAGACTTCGTACACGTACATTCCTGAGCCGGGCGAGGAAGTGCTTTACTTTTTCGCGCGCACGGTTGCGGACGGCGGCAGGACGAGCGGGCGCAGTAACGAAGTCGTCTGGCAGCCGACTACTCCGCCGCAGCCGCCGAAGAATTTGACCTCAAGCGCGGGATACAGGTACATCCGCGTGAACTGGGAGGCAAGCCCATCTGCGGGCGTGAGCGGGTATCGCGTCAGCTATTCGCCGACCGACGATCCGGGCAACATCAAGCTGTTCGAGACGACCGGGGATGCGCGTTCGTATACGATTACAAACAGCGGCGGCTCGCCGGTTCTGAACAGCAAGGAGTACAACCTGTGGGTCGAGGCGGTTCGCGCGGGCTTGTACTCCGGCAAGGCCGGGCCGGTGACCGCGGATCCTTTCAACACCGCTCCGACGGCCGGCTTCGTCGTCGACAAGACATCAGGCGCCGCGCCGCTGACGGTGCAGTTCAACGCGTCGACGGGCAGTCCGGCGTCCGGCGATCCGGACGGACGGCCGCTCACTTACGACTGGGACTGGGGCGACGGCACCGCGCACGGGACGGGGGCGACGCCTTCGCACACCTACGAGGACGAAGGCGAATTCACGCCGGCACTCACAGTCACCGACGAGGAAGGCGCGATGGACGATTACACGGGCGCGACGATAAGCACGGTTCCGGGCGCGCCCACCTCGGTCGCTAACGCGAATCCCCAATCGGGATTTGCGCCACTCACCGTCAACTTCACCGCGACGGGGAGTTCGGATGCCGACGGCGAGATAATCAAGTACGAGTGGCAGTTTTTCGCGGGCGACGACTGGCACGACTACACGCCGCAGGGCGGTGACGCTGCGCACACGTACAACGCGAAGGGAACGTACACCGCGACGCTGAAGGTTACCGACGACTCCATCCCAACGGGTAAGGTTGCGTACGACTCGGTGCAGATCACGGTTACCAACAAGCCGCCGGTCGCCGAAGCTAACGCGAATCCGACGAGTGGGACGAAGCCGTTGCTTGTCGGTTTCAACGCGACCGGAAGCGGCGACCCCGACGGTACGATCGTCAAGTGGGAATGGGACTGGACGAGCGACGGGACGTACGACTGGGAAAGCAATTCCGGCGGCGGGACCAATTACACTTACACGAACCACGGCGACTTCACAGCAAAGCTGCGCGTGACGGACGACAATGGCGCGACGGGGACGGACACGGTGGCAATCCACGTCAACGCGCCTCCGGTGGCGGTTCTTACCGCGGATCCGACGGAAGGCGACCCACCACTGACGGTGAACTTCGACGCAAGCGGGAGTTATGATCCGGACGGAACCATCGTCAAATACGAATGGGATTGGGAGGGGGATGGGACGTATGATTTTGATTCTGGGACTCAGGCCACTGCTCAACATACCTATGACACGGGAGGGTCCTTTACCGCAACTCTAAGGGTAACAGATTTCAATTTCGCTGGTTCTATCGACAATGTTAATATTGCAGTTTATGGTATGAATAATGAAGTTGTTGACAGCGTAGGCGATGTTGGCGGTTTTGCCTCTATTGCAATAGATTCCAATCATCGAATACATATAAGTTATGATGACGGAACAAATGGAGATCTCAAGTACGCATACTTTGACGGAGTGATTTGGAATATCACTTCTGTCGATACAAACGGAGATGTTGGCTATTATACTTCAATTGCCGTAGACTCGCTTGGTTATCCCCATATTTGTTATACAGACAATACAAATCTTGACCTTAAATATTGCAAATGGAATGGTGCTTCTTGGAATATTGAAACCATAGACAGCGCAGGAGATGTTGGCGGACAAAAATCAATTAAAATTGATAGCGATAACTATCCCCATATTAGCTATCAGAACCGAACGACAGATGACCTAAAGTATGCGCATTACAATGGTATATCCTGGAATATTACTACAGTTGATAGCACCGGAATCGTAGGTGAAGGCAATAGCTTAGCCCTAGACTCTCAGAATCGACCACATATTAGTTATCACTTTTACGATGCGAAGGACCTGAAATATGCGTTTTATAACGGTTCATCTTGGATAAAAGAAACCGTGGATAGCGATGGTGATTTCGGCGAATTTACGGCTATCGCGGTGGACAGCACAGACCGACCTCATATCGCGTATTTAGACAGAACATCAACGGAGCGCTTAAAATACGCATGGAATAACGGTGAGCAGTGGTCCTTTGATATTATTGACGAACAAGGCGGTACCGGTTTTTGGGTTTCGATGGAACTGGATTCTGCGGGTAATGCTCGCGTTGGTTATCGCGATGAGTGGAATAAAGATCTTAAATATGCGAGATTCACTGATCCTGGCTGGAATAATGTTGTTGTTGATGGCGCCGGGGAAATCGGGCTGTATGGATGTTCAATTGCGCTAGATTCGGACAATTATCCCCATTTTGCTTATTACGATGGATCCAACGCTAATCTAAAACATGCTTGGTATGGATTACCAAATTAAACTAACTTACTTTTCCCCCACCCTCCCCACCAGCTCCGCGACCTTCTCGCTCGTCGCCGCGTACTCCGGATATAGCGCGAGCATCCTTTCCGCGTGCCTTCTCGCGTGCTCGGCGTTCCCGAGCGCAAGGTGCGCGCGGGCGAGCGCGAAGTGGTTCATCGCGCTGCCGGGGGTTATGCTCGCCGCCTTGTTTGCGTATATCAGAATCTTGGCCGGGTTCCTGCTCCCCTACGGCATTTCAAATAACCATCTCTCGTAAATAGCACTGGGGCGAATATGTTAAATCCACCGTTCATACTGCTCCTTTTCCGACCACCGAACTCGCCTTTCGCTTCCTAATAATCACGCGCCTTCGGCGGTACCAAGGTGCGGCTCGGGAATTCACATTTTCAGGAGTGAACATCATTGCTTTACGACGACTTTTCAGGCTCTACGCTCGACCCGTTCAAATGGACCATCGCGGCCGCGCCGCTGGGCGACGGCTCGTTCTGGTATTGGCGGGACGTGAACGCTATCGAAACGCAGGCGGGCGGGCGGTTTTCGATTGACATCCCCAAATTCAGCTCGAACAACGACATTGTCCAGATATTCGACAATCCGAAGCACCTTTACCTTGCCAACATGAGCTGGCCGACGGGCGGCGGGCCGGCTCGGTTTTCGTGCGTGCTTGCGGGCAGCGTGACGGGCGACCCGGACGACTACCGCGACGGATTCGCCTCGTTCAACGTTTTGGATTTCGAGAGCGCGATGGTTTTCGACATCGTCACGAACGGGCACAGGATTTGGGCGATATACGAGCGGCTGCTGATACCCGGGGCGACGACGCCGGAGCAGGCGTTCACCGAGGTGGTTGATTTGGGCGTGCCGACCGTACCGATGAGGGAGCACGAAGTCGCGGTCGAATTCGACGGCGCGGGCGCGTCGGTGCGGTTTTTCGTGGACGGCGCGGAGCTTCTTGTGCGCGAAAACGTGCCCGCGGTTCCGTCGCAGCTGACCTGCGGCTTCGGGCTGATCACGCTGTGGCCGATCGAAAACGGCAAAAGCGTTTCCTGCAAAGGGCAGGGG
>JABRWB010000056.1 GCA_039961635.1 bacterium | reverse complement strand
GGCGGCGGCGACGTGCGACGCGCCGGGGGGGAGTCCGGCGGGGATGCTCCGGGCGCGTGCTGCGCGTCGGGAACGTGCCAGTCAGGGAAAAAATCATCGGCGCGGACGCCCGATCTCAAGCTGCACTTCTGCGCGGCGGGGCTGCTCTCGCTTTTCATCGGGTTCGCAATCCACGCCGCGACGCACGGGATCATGGACGCGCTGACCGGCGGATTCGGCGGCGAGGGGCACGAATATCCGGCGCCCGCCGTCGCGTTTTATTCGCTATCGGTCGCGTTCTCGTACTGGTACGTGGCGCGCAAGGCGTGGTCTTCGCTTTTGCGGATGCGGCCGGACATGAACCTTTTGATGAGCGTGGCGGTCGTGGGCGCGGCGGCGCTGGGCGACTGGTTCGAGGCGGCGAGCGTGGCGTGGCTGTTCGCGGTGGCGCTGCTTCTGGAATCCTGGAGCGTGGGGCGCGCGCGGCGGGCGGTGGAAAAGCTGATGGACCTCTCGCCGCAGACCGCGCGGTACGTCTGCGCGCCGGACGGGAGCGTGATGGAGCTGCCGGTAGCTTCCGTGCCGTTCGGCGCGACGATAATCGTGCGGCCGGGCGAGCGCATCCCGCTGGACGGCGTGGTGACGAAAGGCGCGACGTCGGTGAACGAATCGCCGATAACGGGCGAGAGCGCGCCCGCGGCCAAGGAGCCGGGCGACAAGGTGTTCGCCGGAACGATCAACAACGAGGGCGCAATCGAGTTCCGCTCCACGAAAAAGGCGGAGGACACGACGCTTGCGCGGATAATCCGGATGGTGGAGGAAGCGCAGCGGCGGCGCGCGCCTTCCGAGCAGTGGGTCGAAAAGTTCGCGCGGTGGTACACGCCGCTGATGTTTCTCACTGCAATGGTAATCGCGGTCGTGCCGCCGCTGTTTTCGGGCGACTGGCAGCGGTGGCTGTACGAGGCGCTGGTCGTGCTCGTTATCGCGTGCCCGTGCGCGCTGGTGATTTCGACACCCGTTTCGATTGTGGCGGGGCTTGCGTCGGCCGCGCGGGCGGGGGTGCTCGTCAAGGGCGGCGCGTTTTTGGAAGCGCCGGCGTCGGTGTCGGTCGTCGCGTTCGACAAGACGGGGACGCTGACGCGCGGCCTGCCCGCGGTCACCGACGTGATTCCGCTGAACAACCACACCGAAGCCGAAATAGTCGCTCGCACGGCGGCGCTGGAATCGCTGTCCGCGCATCCTTTCGCGCAGGCGATAACCGATTACGCAAAATCCGGGGGGGGAGCGATTCCGCAGGCCGAGAGCCTGGTCTCGTTCGCCGGAAAGGGCGCCGAAGGATTGATAAACGGCAAGCCGTACTGGATCGGCAGCCACCGGCTGATGCACGAGCGCGGGTACGAAACGCCGGAATACTGCGACAGGGCGAACGCGCTGGAAGCCGCGGGCAAGTCCGTGGTCGCGGTGGGCACGGATTCTCATGTATGCGGAATTCTTGGAATCGCCGACGAGATACGTCCGGGCGCGGCTGACGCGGTGCGCGCGCTCAAGGACGCGGGGATCGCGCGCGTCGTGATGCTCACGGGCGACGGCGAGCGCGCGGCCGCGGCGATTGCGGACGCGGCGGGCGTGGACGAATTCCGCGCTTCGCTTTTGCCCGAAGACAAAGTCGCGGCGGTCGAGAAATTGGTTGCGGATTTCGGCAAAGTTATGATGGTGGGCGACGGCGTGAACGACGCGCCCGCGCTGGCGGCGTCAACCGTGGGCATCGCGATGGGCGCGGCGGGCAGCGACGCGGCGATTGAGACCGCGGACGTCGCGCTTATGAGCGACGATCTTTCGAAACTGCCGTGGCTCGTGCGCCACAGCAGGCGGACACTGGGAACGATAAAGGCCAACATCGCATTCGCGCTGGCGATAAAAGCCGCTTTCATGGCGCTCGCGCTCGCGGGCGCGGCGACGCTGTGGATGGCGATCCTGGCGGACATGGGCGCGTCGCTTGCGGTAATCGCCAACGGTCTGCGCTTGATTCGCAGCCGGTGACATGTCGCCGCAATCGACATATGTTAGGGATATGTCGATTATGCGGCTGGAATTCGACAAGTTCGCGGATTTACGCGATATAATGTGCGGCGCGCCATGCGCGAATCCATATGCCCTTCAATCCGCGAATTCCGTATGACGAGCTGCCTCTCCTGCCCCCGAAGCAGGACGTGGAGACCAAGGCCGTTTTGAAACAGGCGCTGGCCGCGACGCGCGCGCTGGCCGAACTCAAGGGCGCGGGCGGCCTCATTCCCGACCAGGCGATTTTGATAAACGCAATTCCGCTGCTGGAAGCGAAGCTGTCGTCGGAAATCGAAAACATCGTCACGACGCAGGACGAGCTGTTCCACGCGGAGGCGACGAACCCGGAAAAGGCGGACGCTGACACGCGCGAGGTGCTGCGATACCGCACCGCACTAAGGCTGGGGTACGACGCGATCGCGTCGCGCGCGATTTCGCTGGAGCTGATTAAAAACATTTGCTCGACCATTTTGGACAGGCCGATGGATTTCCGCGCCGGGCAAACGGATCAGGTGTTCATCGGCAATCCGCAAACGAGGCAGCCTAGCTACACCCCGCCCCGCGGCGGCCGCGCGCTCATGTCGAAGCTGCGCAATTTCGAATCGTTCCTTGCGGGCGACAACGGCATCGATCCGCTCATCAAAATGGCGGTCGCGCACTACCAGTTCGAGGCGATCCATCCGTTCACCGACGGCAACGGCCGCACAGGGCGGATTCTCAACATCCTGATGCTCGTCCGCGCCGGGCTTCTTGAAATCCCCGTGCTCTATCTAAGCCGGTTCATTCTCGAAAATAAATCGCGGTATTACCGGCTGCTGCGCGGCGTGACAGAGCACGGCGAGTGGGAGCCGTGGCTCGTTTACATGCTGAAAGGCGTCGAAGAGACCGCGCGATGGACGACCGCGCGCATCCGCGCGATCCGCGCGCTTTTCGATGAAACCGCCGGGCGCATCAAGCGGGAGCTTCCGAAGGTTTATTCGAAAGAGCTGGTCGAAATAATTTTCCGCCTGCCGTACTGCAAGATCGCGTTTCTCGTGGACGCGGGAATCGCGAAGCGCCAGACCGCTAGCGAATACCTGCGCGCGCTGGAAGGCATCGGCGTTTTGCGCGGCGAAGCCGCCGGACGCGAAATCGTGTACCGCCACCCCGCGCTGCTGGAAGTGCTGCGGCATTGACCTGTCCGCCGAGGCGGCAAGATTCTCGGATGTGTCGAATTTGTATCCGTTTTTCGACACTTAAGGCGGCACTGCGAAACTTCCCGCGTGTTTCGGAAAGTGCAAATCGCCGCGGCGATTGGAAACAAACCTTCGACATGTCCGCCGCACGTACATGCGGCTTACGGCAGCCGGTTTAAGCCAATCCGCCCGCGGCGCGATATAATGTCGCGCCATTCGTGGCCTAAACCGCGATGCTCGAAGCAGATTCGTTTCTGGAAGCAAATCACGTCGGCGAGAACTGCGCCGTCTTCGGCGTATTCTCGCCCGCACGCGACGTCGCGCGCATCACCTTCTACGGCCTTTTCACGATGCAGCACCGCGGCCAGGAATCGAGCGGCATCGCGGTTGCGAACCCGGACTGGATAACCTGCCATGTGGATATGGGGCTGGTTTCCCAGGTCTTCAAGGAGCGCACGCTGCGGATGCTCAAGGGCGCGGCGGCCATAGGCCACAACCGCTACTCGACGACGGGGTCGAGCAAGCTCGAAAACGCGCAGCCGGTCGTGATAGACGACACGCCGGGCAAGCACATCGCGCTCGCGCACAACGGGAATCTTGTAAATTCGATAGAGCTTCTGCGCGAGCTGGGCGGCAACGGCCGCGCGTACGGCGGCGGCGCGTCCACAGACAGCTACCTGATGGCGCGGATACTCTCGGACGCGTACAAAACGAAGCCCATCGAAGACGCGATAATGGAAGTGTTTCCGCGGTTCCGCGGCGCGTACAGCCTGCTTATATTGACCAACAGCGAGCTGATCGCGGTTCGCGATCCGCTAGGAATCCGTCCGCTCTCAATCGGCAAAATCGGAAACGAATACTGCTTCGCCAGCGAGTCGTCCGCATTCCCGCTAGTGGGCGCGACGCTGGCGCGCGAGGTCGAGCCGGGCGAGGTCGTGATAGTCGACGAGGGGGGGATGCGTAGCATGCGCCTTCCGATGCCCGCCGAGCGCAAGATGTGCATGTTCGAATACGTTTATTTCTCGCGCCCGGACAGCCACATCAACGGAAAGCTGGTGTACCGAATCCGCCAGCAGATGGGCCGCGAGCTAGCGCGCGAGGCGCCTGTGGAAGCGGATCTCGTCATCGGCATCCCCGACAGCGGCACGCCGGCGGCAATCGGATACGCCGAGGAGAGCGGCATCCCGTTCGGCGAGGGCTTCGTCAAAAACCGCTACGTGGGGCGAACGTTCATCGAGCCGCTTCAGGTTTTCCGCGACCTCGGCGTGCGCATCAAACTCAATCCGCTGACCGAAGTGCTGGAAGGCAAGCGCGTCGTCCTCGTGGACGACAGCATCGTGCGGGGCAGCACGATGCGCAAGGTGGTTCGGCTGCTGAAGGAAAGCGCGCGCGCGGCCGAGGTGCACGTGCGGCTTTCAAGCTCGCCGATCCGGTACACGTGCCACTACGGCGTGGATTTCGGCGACAAGAGGGAGCTTATCGCCGCGGGGCACAGCGAGGAAGAAGTGGCGGATTTCATCGCCGCGGACAGCCTGCATTACCTTTCGGTGGACGGAATGGTGCGGGCTACGGGCATCGAAAAAGAAGGCTTCTGCCTGGCATGCTTCACCGACGATTATCCGCTGCCCTTCACGCGGCAGATGAGCATTGACATTCCCAAGTTCGCGCTGGAAGGCGCAGCCGAGCACGACACGGGCGGCAGGCCGGCGGGTCTTCCCGAGTAAACGTGGAAAACACGCGGCGCGAAGATGCGAATTCGGAATCCCTTGACAACGATTCCGGAGTTTTGTGCTATAATCCAATCGTCCCCGCCGCGGGCGCGGTATCCCAGGGGAGGTTTGCCGATGGAAAGCACCAGTGTATCGCAGGACTTCCAAAGCTTTACGTTTTTGTGGAGCCGATATCAGGCTTTGCAACATCATCTGCACCGTACTTATTCGTATCCCGGCGCGGAGCACGAAGTCGACCGGCGCCACGAAGAATTCCTCCGCGGACTCATAGAGCAAAAGCGGTTTGCGGATGCGGCGCAATACATCGAAAGCATGACGGAATTCTGCGACTCCATCAACGATTCCGCCGCTGCGCTTAGATACAGGGGCTACAAGCGGCGCCTCGAGGAATTCGTCGCGAGCGACTGAACGCGTTCTTGAACATTACGGCGTCCGGGGGACGGACCGCCGCATTTACAAACAAGACAGCTTTGCAGGCCCGCTTCCCAACGATGTGAAGCGCGGCCGGAGGGGCGGCAATGCAACGGGAAATGGAAATCGAATACACGGATTCATTTTTGCGGGAAAATTACAGAGGTCTTCTGAACCACCTGATCAACGCGTCCGAATTCGAGCTGACTCCGACCGGGCGCGAGCGCAGGCACGACCATTACCTCCGGGCTCTCGTAGAGAACGGCGAGCGCGAGCGGGCCATGCGCTATCTGGATAGCATGATCGGTTTCTGCGAGCGCCGCAACCTCGCCGAAGCGCCGCGCTACCGCCAGTACAAGGAGCGCGTGGAGCGGGTTTTCGCGGGAAGCGATTAAATCAGCAAAGCGTAACGGCGCATACCGCGGCTCCAATCAAGGGTTCAGAACCTCCAGCCGGCGCCGAGCGCGTCGAGCAAAAGCACGATCAGCGCCGTGATGATCAATCCCGGCAGCATATTCGTCGCGCGTGCTTTTATCGCGCCCAAAAGCCCCAAGCCGATCACGACCAGCATGTAACCGCCGCAAGCGGAAAATTCCGCGATCACCGGCTCGCCGAGATACGGCTGAAGAAATCCCGCGCCGAGAGTAATCCCGCCCTGGATGACGAGCACGGTCAGCACAGAGAACCAAACGCCGATCCCCAGCGCCGCGCTGTACGCCGCCGATGCGACGCCGTCCAGAAGCGACTTTATTGCGAGCGTTTTGAAGCCGAGGCCGAGGCCGTCCTCGATCGAGCCGAGCACAGTCATCGGCCCGACACAGAAAAGCACGCTGGCCGCGACGAATCCGTCAACGAACCGGGATTTCGCATCGCCGGAAATTGAAGCAGCGGGATCGCCCGAATTGGCGGCCGGCTCCTTTCCTCCGAACCGCCGCCGGAGCTTTTCGCCCGCGGATTCCAGCCTGCCCTGGAGATTCATAAGCTCGCCGATTATCGTTCCCAGCACCAGCCCGCCCAGCGGGACAAGCAGGTTTGCGGATTTGAGGCCGAGCGAGACGCCGTAAACAAGCGTCACCGCGCCCATCGCGGCAAGCACGGTGTCGCGCGATTTTGCGGGAATCCGGGAGCGGGACATCAGGCCGACCCCCGTTCCGGCGGTTATCGCGGCGATGTTGAGCAGCGTCCCGAGCACGCGTGGAGTGTAGCAAAACGAAACCGGGCGATAAGGTTACGCGTCCAACGCCTCGCGGACTTTCGAAAGCAGCGCCTGCGAGGTGAACGGCTTCTGGACAAAGAATACGCCCTTTTTGAGAATCCCGTGCTTTGACACGATTTCGTCGGTATAGCCGGACATGTAAACCACTTTGAGCTCCGGGATCGCGGCTTGAAGCACTTCATACACCTGCCTGCCGCCCTTTCCAGGCATTACAACGTCGGTCAGAAGCAGGTGAATCTGACCTGCCCTTTGCGCGAGTTGCTTGGCTGTTTCAATGTCGTGCGCCGAGAGAACGCGGTAACCCGCGGGGCCGAGAAAACGCTCGGCGAGCCTCCTTACGCTTTCGTCGTCTTCGACTATCAGAATCGTTTCATGGCCGCCGCCTGCCGCGGCCTCGTGCGCGCTCTCCGATTTCACTTCGGGCGATCCCGCCTTGGGCAGGTAAACCTTGAATGTCGTGCCGATTCCAGGCTCGCTGTATACGTAAATGTGTCCGCCGTGCTGCTTCACGATTCCGTAAACCGTGGACAATCCAAGACCGGTTCCCATGCCGAGGCCTTTTGTGGTGAAAAACGGCTCGAATATTTTGGAAGCAGTATCCGGGTCCATCCCGGTTCCGGTGTCGCTGACCGAGATGCACACGTAGTCGCCAGCATTCATCTCCGGGCGCATCGACGCGTATGATTGGTCAAAATGCTCCGAGGCGGTTTCGATAACCAACGTCCCGCCGGTCGGCATCGCGTCGCGCGCGTTAACGGCCAGATTCAGAATCACCTGCTCGATTTGCGACGGGTCGGCTTCGACTTTACCCGCGTCCGCTCCGAGCATCAGCTTCAGCTCTATGTCTTCGCCGATTAATCTCCCCAGCAATTTTTGAAAGTCCGAAATAAGCTCGTTGATTTCGAAAACATTCACTTGGAGAACCTGCTTGCGGCTGAAAGCGAGAAGCTGGCGCACTATTCCCTGCGCGCGCTTTCCGGCTTTGTATATCTCTCCGGCCTGCTCGTAAAGCTCGGACGAAGACTGCTTCAGAGCTTCCATCAACATTTCGGAATAACCGAGGATAATCGTCAGCATATTGTTCATGTCGTGCGCGACGCCGCCCGCAAGCCTGCCCACCGATTCCATTTTCTGCGCCTGGGCAAATTCCTCGCGAAGCTGGGCAATCTCCATCTCGGCAAGCTTTCGTTCGGTTATGTCCTGGTTCGCCCCGATGGTTTTAATCGTCCTTCCCTGTTCATCCTTCACGACTTGAAATCGAACGGCGACGTGCCCCGCGGTTCCGTCGGCGAACTTGACGCGGTGTTCCAATCTGGCGCTGTAATTTGGATCCGTGGTTTCAATCGCCTTCTTGATTTCGTCCGCAACCATATGCGCGTCCCGGGGATCCATGAAAAGCTCGACATACCTTTCAGGTGGAATTTCATACCCGCCCATTTCGATTGCATTGGTGTGCATCAGCTCGTAAAACTCGTCGGTGAAGCGAAAAACGTTGTTGATGTAATCGTGCTCCCAGTGGCCGACCTTGGCGATGCGCAAAGCGTTGGACAGGTGAACCCGGCTTTCCCTTAACGCGATTTCCGCGTTTTTGCGATCGGTAATGTCCAGGTGCGTGCCGATCATTCTGACGGGCTTGTCATTATCGCCGTAAATGAAGGATGAGCTTGAGAAAATCCAGCGGTACGAGCCGTCTTTGTGGCGGAACCTGAATTCGACTTCGTTGTACGGACGCTGGCTTGCTATGAAATCGTTGAACGATTTCAAAGTCGGCTCAAGGTCGTCGGGGTGCACGCGGCTTTGCCATTCGTCGAAGCTGTCCGAAATTTCGTGCTCTTCGTATCCGATCTGGCTTTTCCATTCGGGGGAGTAGTAAACCTTGTTCGTGCGAAGATCCCAGTCCCAAAGGCCGACGTTCGAGCCTTTGATTATCAGGCGCATTCTTTCGATGTTCTCGTTCAGCTTTTCCTCCGCCTGCTTGCGTCTGGTAATATCCAGATTGGTTCCGGCCATATACAGGGGCTTGCCGTCCGCGTCGCAGACAAGCTCTCCGCGCACGCCAAGCCAGTGAATCGAGCCGTCCGGGTGGACGCAGCGGAATTCAAGCTCGCCGGGATTTTCAGCCGCCTTGCAGGCTCTTATCCACTCCCGCATCGCTTCGCGGTCGCCGGAGTGGATCAATTCCATAAAGGAAGCCGCAGTCGGAGTGAAACTGTCCGGCGATACGCCCAAATTGTTATAGCTTTGAGCGCTCCAGGTTAGGCTGCCTTTCATATTGTAGTGCCAGCTTCCCAGCCTGGCGATTTCCTGGGTTTTTCTCAGGTTCGTTGCGCTTTCAAGCAATGCGCTTTCCGCTTTTTTTCGGTCGGTGATGTCTATCGTTTCTACCAGGACACAAGGTACGCCTTGCATTTCGATTACTTTACAATATGCGATGCCCGTTCGAACTTCGCCGCTCTTGGTATTAAAAATGTACTCGAAATCCCTAAGCTTTCCTTCCTCCACCAGACGCTTGCATACGGCGGTATTTTCCGGTTCTTCCCCGAAGAAGCCAAGCTCCACCGGGAACTGGCCAATTACTTCTTCCTGCGTGAATCCGAAAACGGACTCGAAGGCGGAATTCACCATCACAATCTTGCGGTCTGCCAGCCCTACCATGTAAGATGGAATTGGGCTTGAGTTAAAAATCGTTCGGAAAAGCTCGCGCGATTCTTTCAGCTCAATCTCGGCGTTTTTTTCGTTTGTCACATCGTATATCGTTCCCATGAGCGTCGCCGGTTTGCCACCCGATCCGGCCTCGCTGACGCAAAGAACGCGCACCCTCCGGATGCTGCCGTCCTTTGCGGTTAATCGGTAATCGTGTGAAGTAGTCAATCCGGGAAATGCCGCATTTTCTCGGATATGCGTATTGAAATCCCCTCTGTCGTCCGGATGAACCAGGTCCGCCCACTTGACGTGCCCGGAAAGAAAGTCCTCCGCGCTGTGTCCCGTGATTTCGGCAACCTTTCCATCGAAAACGACCGGCACAAACGTGTCTGGATAGGCCTTGTACACGATTGCGAAAAGATCCTTCGGCACTGCGCCACGGCTCATAGAATTCTCCGGAACGAAAGAAGGCTTCTAATTCTGCTTAACGGCAAGGGGTATCCGCGTCATTAATCTCTTCCCTTGCCGTTTAATTCTAGCACCGTTTGAAATTGAATTGGTTGTCGATTGCAGCGCTTAATCGAAAATCTCAAGGTCGGAATTGCGGAGATTGCTGTTGATTTGCGTTTCACTCCGCCGCGATTTTCATTTCCCCGGCTATCGCAACCTCCATCCCATATCGATCCAAAATCGCCGGGGCGATGTCCATCCGGTTCCAGGCCGGGGGCGCGGTGTAATCTCCCCTTATGAAGCTCCCCGCCCTTTCCGATGCGGCGATGGCGCTGTCGTTCGTCGCGAGGAAAACCCGCGGCGCGTTCTTGTGCGTACGCATCCCCTCGTCGAAGCCGTGGTCGGAAGTGACGTATACGAGCGCGTCGCCGATTCCGAGCGTCTTGAGCCGCCTTCGGATTTTGCCCAGCCATTCGTCGCACGAGACCAGCGCGGCTTCGTACTCCGGCGAGTTTTCGCCGTATTTGTGGCCGTTCGAATCCACCTCGGCGAAGTGGATAAAGAAAAAGAACGGCTCGCGCGCGTGCTTTGAAATTTCCGAAAGCGCCCTCTCGCCCACTATGTCGTTTTTTCCGAGCGAGTTGACGAACAGATCCATCGCCTTTTTGGCGTTGTAGAACGGCTTGCCGGGGACGAAGAGAATCCGCTCGCCGCCTTCCTGGCGGATCGTTCCAACCGCGAGCAGCTTTCGCCGCATTTTCTTGTTTTTCACGCCTTCCGGATTGCCTTTCTTGTCCAGCCTGTACCACTCCGGCGGATCGGCGCCCACGTTTTCGCCCTTGCCGATCACCGCCAGCGTGGCGAATCCCTCCGGGCCGAACCGCGCTTCCAAGCGCTCGAAAACCGTGTATCCGGCGGGAATCGGTTGATATTTTCCGTTCGAATAGACGCCGGTTGTAGACGCCGGAAAGCCGGACAGAATCTGCGCCCAGCCCGCTTTCGTGTCCGTCGTCTCGGTGATATCCACGTCGAGAAGCGCGCCTTCGGACGCGAGCTGCGCAAGATTGGGCAGCAGGCCCGCGGCGAGCATCTCCCGGACGTGCTCGCGCTGAGCGCCGTCCCATCCGATTAGAAGAACGTGCCGGGGCGCATCCGTGGGCAGCGGCTCGCCCGCAAGCACGACGCGGGAGTCGGAAAAATTTATTATCAGCGCGAAAACCAGTACCGCCGCAACAGCGGGAACCGGAAGAGAGCGCAACAATCCGTCCAGCCGAGTTTTCATTTCCGCACCCCGTGCCGGAATGGCGATGAAATGATAACAAATAATGCGTACCTGCCGGATTTGCCGGCTTATTTGCGCTACTCTATCCCCGTGCAAACGCTGCCGCTTCTTGCAGGGCTGTCCGCGCTGCTGGCGCTCGCCGGATGGCGGCTTGGCGTGCTCACGAAGCGCGGCGCGGGAGCCGCGTTCGCAGTCGGATGCGCGTTCGCCGGGGGCGCGCCGGAGTTTTATCCCGCGCTGGTCGCGATGGTCGTTTTGGGCGAGGCGGCGACGAGGCTGAACCAGCTCCTTAATCCAAAAAACGGGCAAAGACGCGCGCCGGGCGGGCGGCGCGGCGCGGGCAGCGTGCTCGGAAACGGGGGAGTGGCGGCCGCAACGGCATTCCTGTCGGTCGTCGTCAGTTCGATTTCCGATTTCCAATACACCGAGATGAGTCCGGAAGCGATGTTTCCGCTTGCCATGGCCATCGCGGGCGCGCTTTCCGCCGCGGCGGCCGACACCGTCGCGGGCGAGATCGGCAAGGCGTTCCGCGCGCCGGCTTACCTGGTGACGCGCCCGTTTTCGGGAACGCGCGTCGCGCCGGGCACGGACGGCGCGGTGAGCATCGCGGGCACGATCGCGGGCGCGTTGGCCGCGGCGGCTATCGGATGGATTGCGTTGTCGGAGTTGCTTCGAAAGGCCTATTACTTCGCGGGAACGTTCGAAGTTTATCCCGAGCTTCCGTATTGGCTGTTTTTCCTGCTCAAGCCTCTTGTCGAACTTTGGTATTCGGCACTGGACGGCGGAACGATTCTAGCGGCGGTCGCTTTTTCAGGCGTCGCCGCCTCGTTTATGGACAGCGTCCTCGGCGCGACCATCGAGCAAGGGCTGCTGATTAGGCTCGGGCTGTCCAAAGAGCACCGCAACCATGTTGTCAACTTTCTGGCGACGCTTTCGGGCGCGCTTATCGCGGCGGGGCTGGCGTATTTCCTGATTTGAGGCGGCTTCGGGATTGCACCGGGCGGCCTGTCGCCGATCCAAAACGGGCGGGGCTTTCGGGAATCGCGGCCTTCGGGCGGTAACAAACATCGGCCGGGCGCTTGTAACGCACTTTCACACAGCTTCGCCAAATGCCGGCGACGCCCGATTTCCTTGACACGCGTCCGGCGCGGTCTATATCATTTTTCCGCTTTGGGGGCGCCAGGCGCCCTCGACGCGTTTTTGGGGAGCAACCGGAGCCGTTTTGCCTTATCAGGACTACAACTGGGTAGCGCTGTTCCTGCTCGCGGGAATCGCCTTCACGGGCGTCGCGCTGCTGGTCGCGTGGATTATCCGGCCCAGCCGGATCGCGCTCTCCAAACTCACAACGTACGAATGCGGCGAAGAGCCGCAGGGCCAGGCGTGGGGCAAGTTCAACCCGCGGTTTTACGTCCTGGCGATCGTTTACCTCGTTTTCGACGTGGACGTCGTGTTCATCTTTCCGTGGGCGTCCGCTTACCGGATACTTTTGTACGGAATCGAGCCGGATTATTTCCAGGCTTTGGGCTTCCCCGCGTTCGGCGAGATGGCGCTTTTCCTTGCGCTGCTCTTGCTTGCGTGGTGGTTCGCCTACAAAGAAGGTGCGTTCGAATGGGTCTGATCGACGGCGTGAAAGCGTCGGAAGATAACGTGGTGTTGACCACGGTCGAGGCCGCGCTCAACTGGGGGCGCGGCAACTCGGTCTGGCCGCTCACGATGGGGCTGGCATGCTGCGCGATCGAGATGATATGCAGCTCGGCCGCGCGGTTCGACATCGCGCGGTTCGGAAGCGAGGTGTTCCGCCCCTCCCCGCGGCAGAGCGATTTGATGATCGTTGCGGGAACGGTGACTTACAAGATGGCGGGAAGGGTGAAAAAGCTCTACGAGCAGATGCCCGATCCCAAGTACGTGATCGCGATGGGAAGCTGCGCGATAAGCGGCGGGATACACGGGGACAGCTACAGCGTCCTGCGCGGGATAGACAAGATCATCCCGGTGGACGTATACGTGCCCGGCTGCCCGCCGCGCCCCGAGGCGCTTTTCGACGGAATATTGATGGTGCAGCGCAAGATGAAGCAGGAATCGTTCCGGAAGGACTCGGAGCGGTTCATTCTGGCGAACAAGTAGGCCGATTGTATTGGCGATTCAGGGATTTGCGATTGCCGGTGAAGGGCAAGACAGGATCGTGAAGATCCTGCCGGCGGGCGCGCAGTTCGACGCGGAGGCAAGCTCGCTTGCGCTTAAGCCCGAACAACTGTTGTCCGTTGTGGAAGCTCTTGCGGCCGACCCGGCACTCGACCTGACCTATTTGCGCAACGTTACGGCGTACGAGCGTTTTGACGCGCCGGGCGTGATGATGGTTTACCACTTCACCAGCCTGCTGCACAAGCACACGCTTGCAATTTACGTTCCCCTTGACGAGGGCGCGCTCGAAGTTCCGTCGCTCGCGAACGCGTTCAGCTCGGCCGACTGGCAGGAGCGCGAAGTTTTCGATATGTTCGGCGTCCGGTTCACCGGGCATCCGGATTTGCGCAGAATACTGATGGAGGATTCGTGCGATTTCCACCCGCTGCGCAAGAGTTACCAGCTTGACCCTGCGATGAACATCCGCAACCTGAAAGAACGCGAGGAGGAGATGCTCAAGGCGCTTTCGGGCGACGGCAAGGGAAAGGCGAAGGCCGGGGAGGACGCCGAATGACGCACCGGTTCACCACCGAAACGCTGCGCAGGCGCACCGACTCGCTCGCGACCGACGAGCTGACGATCAACTTCGGCCCGCAGCATCCATCCACGCACGGCGTTCTGCGCCTCGAAGTCAAGGCGAACGGCGAGGTCATCACGTGCGTGGACTCCCACCTGGGCTACCTGCACCGCGGAATCGAAAAGAACCTCGAATCGAAAGAGTTTTTGCAGGGCATTCCGTTGCTCGACCGCGCGGATTACCTGTCTAGCATGTTCAACAGCTACATCATGACCGCGTGCGCCGAAGAGCTGGCCGAAATCGAGCCGACCAAGCGCGCCGAGTGGATCCGCGTGATCATGATGGAGCTCAACCGGATTTCGTCCCACCTTTTGTGGTGGGGGACGTTCCTGCTCGACCTCGGCGCGACGACGCCGATGTTCTACGCGTTCCGCGAGCGCGAGGACATCTGCGACATGTTCGAGCTCGTGACCGGAGCGCGGCTTTTGTTCAACTACATCCGGCCGGGCGGCGTGCGCGCGGATGTGACGCCGGAGTTTATGAAGCGCCTTGCGAAATTCACCGAGACGTTTCCGAAATATATGGACGAATACGAGGAGCTTGTCACGGGCAACGCGATTTTCGTGGAGCGCGTGACGAGCGTCGGTGTGATGAGCGCGGAGCGCGCTATAAACTGGGGGCTCTCCGGCCCGATGCTGCGCGGAAGCGGCGTCGCCTGGGATCTTCGCATAGACGAGCCGTACTGCGCGTATCCCGATTTCACTTTCGACCGCGCGGTGGATAGCGGCTGCGACGTGATGGCGCGATACCGAGTCCGGATGATGGAGATGCGCCAGTCAAACAGGATTCTCAAGCAGGCCGTCGAAGGGCTGCCGGAAGGGCCGTACACCGCAAAGGTTCCGGTGTCCATCAAGTGCAAACAGGGGATGACCTACCGGCGCATCGAAAGCCCGCGAGGCGAGCTTGGCGGATTCATGGTGACGAGCGAGGACAAAGCCAAAAAGCCCTGGCGGTTCCACCTGCGCGCGCCTTCTTTCGTCAACCTTTCCGCAATCGAGGAGCTGACGCTGGGATACATGATCGGCGATCTTATCGCGATACTCGGCGGCGTGGACATCGTACTGGGGGACGTGGACAGATGAACCCACTCGGCGCCGCGCCGCACAACAGCATCCTGGACGCGTTTTACGCGTGGCTGGTGTCGGTGTTCACCGGCTGGGGGATGCCGCCGGACGCCGCGGCGGCGTGGGCGGGCGGCGTCAACCAGTTCGTCGCGTTTCTCGTCGTCGTCCTGTTCATCGTGGTTACGGTTCTTTTCGTCGTCCTTTTCGAGCGGCGCATCATCGGATTTTTCCAGCTCAGGCTCGGCCCGAACCGCGTCGGCCCGCAGGGACTGCTTCAAACGATAGCCGACGCGCTGAAGCTTCTTCAGAAAGAAGACATAATGCCGCTTTCGGCGGATCCGGTCGTTTACAACGTCGCGCCGTTCGCGGTGTTCGTACCCGCGCTCATGGCGTTCGTCGTGATTCCGTACGGCGCGGCGATCGCCGGCGGCAAGTATCACGTTTTCATCGTAAAAGACCTCAACGTCGGCGTGCTTTATTTGCTCGCGGTATCTTCGGTCGCGCTCATCGGATTCATAATGGCGGGCTGGGGCTCGAACAACAAATACGCGCTGATAAGCGCGGTGCGAAACGCAGCCCAGATAATCAGCTACGAAGTGCCGATGGTCGTCGCGCTTATCGGAGTCGTGATGACGGCCGGCTCGACTTCGCTCGTGGACATCGTGCACAGCCAGACATTGATTTGGAATTTGATTCCGCAGTTTGCCGGATTTCTGATTTACCTGATATGCGGAGTGGCCGAAACGAACCGCAGCCCGTTCGACCTGCCGGAGGCCGAAAGCGAGCTCGTCGCGGGATTCCACATCGAGTACAGCGGAATGAAGTTCGCGCTGTTCTTTCTTGCGGAATACACGAACGTTTTCGTCGTGAGCGCGATAGTGACGACGTGCTTCCTGGGCGGATGGAAAGGGCCGATGTTCCTCGGCTACGGCGGGCTGTGGTTCACCAGCCTGTTTTGGTTTTTCCTCAAAACCTACCTGATGGTGTTCGTCTTCATCTGGCTGCGCGCGACGCTTCCCAGATTCCGCGTCGACCAGCTGATGGGATTCGCGTGGAAGTTTCTCGTTCCGGTTTCAATCCTTCATATGACGATCGTCGGACTCGGAATGGTTTACCAGCATCCGTGGTACCTTGGGAGCTCGGTGATTTCCAGCCATTCCATTTCGGCGGAGCATTCCATCGGAACAAGCGTAAGGACGGTCGGCGAGACCGCTGTGGAAGAACCCGGATTCCGGCCGTTCCAAGTGAAGGAGCTTGAAGGCCCCGGCGTCCTCAAATGGGCGTGGTACCTGGAGGCTTACGACGCGTTGCCGTATTCCGGCAAGCTGTTCTTCGTTATTTATTCGATTTTCGTGCTTCTCTTCGCGTGGGGAATAATTTACACGCTTATAAAGGTGAAGAGGGGGATAAAGCGGTCCATTGCGCTCGAGGCGCAGTGGCGCGCCTCCTCCGGAGGTGAGCATCCAGCGCATGTCTGACATCGAACGCGAAATGCGGCCGGAAAAGCACAAGGTTGGCATAGTCGAGGAAGTGCTCGACAGGCTCGATCCGTCCGAGCGCCACGAGAACGTGCTGCCGACAACGCGCGGCCTCGTTGTCGCGATCGCTGTCATATTCGGGTTCTTCTGGTGTCTGTACGCGTCGATGGCGGTTTTCTACGGACAGGCGCTGGACGTCGACGAGATAACGTTCGGGCTGTTCGCCTTGTTTCTGCCTCCTCTGTTGATTTTCACCGCCGCCTTACTTGCGCTTTACTGGTTTCTGGCGGGCGTTTTCACGTCGTGGACCGAATGGGGGCGCGCCAATCCCAGGGCGGCGCGCTGGTTCTGGTTTCTCGGGCTGTCCGCGGTCAGTTACGTTTTGATCGATCCGTTCAATATCATCCTGGAGAGGATGAGCAACTTTTCGATTGTGGGAAAAACGGACTGGCTGGGAATGGAGGAGATCAACCTCGGCGTGATCGCGCTGTACCTCGCGATTTTCCTCCTTGTGCTCGCGCTGGGATACGAGTCTTTTTCATGGGTGCTGACCAGGTTCGCGCGCAACGTCGCTTTGTGGCACGAGATGCTCGTCTCGATTCTGCTGGGAATGAAAGTGACGCTCGTCCACTTCGGGCGCAGGCCGATAACCGAGCAATACCCGGAAGAAAAACCCGACCTCTCGCCCATTTTCCGCGGCCGGCACATGCTTGCGTTCGACGAGAAGGGCGAGCACCTTTGCATCGCGTGCAAGGCCTGCGAGAAGATCTGCCCCGACCGTCTGATCGCGATCGAAAGCGTCCGCAATCCCGAAACCAAAAAGCTTGTGCTTACCGGTTTCATCCTGGACAACTCGCGGTGCAGCTTCTGCGGGCTGTGCGAAGACGTTTGCCCGACGGGCGCGATAAGGCATTCAACCGAATACGCATATTCAAGCTTCACGCGCAACGACCTCGTCCTTGACATACTCGGCGAATATTACGAAAACACCAAACGGCTGAAGGAAGCCGCGGGGGAGGCCAAGTGACGGTAAGCAACCTGGTCACGGTTTACTTTGCGCTTTTCACCGTGTTCGCGGTGCTGGGCGCGCTCGGCGTGGTCCTTCTTCGCAACATCTTCCACAGCGCGCTTTCCATGATCGTGTGCCTGTTCGCGATTGCGGGATACTTCGTTCTGCTGAACGCCGAATTCCTCGCGATGGTCCAGGTGGTCATCTACGTCGGCGCGATCATGGTGCTCATCATCTTCGCGATCCTTTTGTCGCAAAAGATAATGCGGCGCAACATCGTGCAGACGAACGCGTACCTGATACCGGGCGCCATCGCGTCCGCGATCCTGTTCGGAGTGACCGCGTTCGTTTCGGGAATGACCTCGTTCGTGGAAATCGGAATGATTCCGTTCATCCCCGCTTGGTTCGCGCAGGTTCCGGAGAAGCTCGACAACACGACGGTTGTCGGCTGGTCGCTTATGTCCACCTATTCTTTGCCGTTCGAAATCGCGTCCGTGCTTCTTTTGATGGCGCTTATAGGAAGCATAGTCCTTGCAAAACCGGAAGGGAGCAAACATGAGCCCTGATCAGCTTTTCGTACTGCGCAACTGGGATGCGGCGATGACGTCGGAGAACGCGCTGCAGAACGCGTGGTACGTTTTTTCCACGGTTTCGATCCACCATTACCTTTTGGTCGCGGCGGCGATATTCGCTATCGGATTCTTCGGCGTAATCGTCAGGCGCAACGCGATCAGCGTACTGATGAGCCTTGAGCTGATGCTCAACGCGGTCAACATCAACTTCGTCGCTTTCAACAACATCTGGGGGCTCAAGCAAACCCGCGCGGCGTTCACCAGCATCGAGGATGTATGGAGTCCCGTCGGGCAGATTTTCGCTATTTTCGTAATCATCATCGCGGCCGCGGAGGCCGCTATCGGGCTGGCGATCATCGTGGCGTTTTACAGGATAAGGCAATCGGTCATGGTCGAAGACGCAGACCTGATGAGGTGGTAAGGGAGCGGTAGATGGATTTCTTCCTGGAAAAGGCGATTTTCATTCCGCTGTTCCCGTTCGCGGGGTTCGTCCTCATCACGTTTTTTTCGAAGGTGCTGAAGGACCGCTGGAGCGGGAATCTATCCGCGCTCGTCACCGCGATTTCCGCGTTCTTCGGAATAATGGCGTTCGTCGCGATGATGGGCAAGCCGGCCGGCTATATCTACGAAGAAAGCATCGAGCTTTTCAACCTGCCCAGCGTGTCCGGCATTTCCGATTCTTCGTTCGCGCGCGCGATCAAAAGCGCGGTGCTGTCGCCGGAACACGCCGCTGATTCGCACGGCGGCGCAGGCGGGGAACATGCGCTCGACCTGCATCCCGACTTCCACCAGCAGGTAACCGCCATCCGCTACAACATCCGGCTCGACCGGATCGCGGCGATGGTGCTTTTCATGGCGTCGCTCACGTGCTTCCTTATACATCTGTATTCCGTCGGATACATGCGCGGCGACAAGCGCTTCCCGCGTTTTCACGCGTTCATCTGTCTTTTCACGGCGTCCATGATGGGGCTGGTCATGGCGGGCGGGCTCTTGTTCCTTTACGTGTTCTGGGAGTTGATGGGGCTGTGCAGCTACCTGCTGATCGGCTTCTGGTACGAAAAGGAAACCGCGATGGCCGCCTGCAAAAAAGCGTTCATCACGACGCGCATCGGCGACGTCGGATTCTTCCTCGGCATCGTCCTTACGTTCGTCCTCGTGGGAAGCTTCGACTTCGACCGCATCTGGGCGGCTTTCCCGATTGGCGCCGCGGCGGAAGGCTCTGTCAAAACCTGGGTCACGCTCGCCGGACTGGGATTGTTCATGGGCACGGTCGGCAAGAGCGCGCAGTTCCCGCTGCATGTTTGGCTTCCGGACGCCATGGAAGGCCCGACGCCCGTCTCCGCGATGATCCACGCGGCCACGATGGTGTCCGCCGGCGTTTATCTCCTCGGCCGCGTTTACCCGATTGTGCAAGCGTCAAACACGACGCTTTTGATAGTCGCGTTCATCGGCGGATTCACCGCGCTCATCGCGGCGCTCCTCGGCACCGTGATGAACGACATCAAAAAAGTCCTTGCGTATTCGACGATTTCGCAGCTCGGATACATGGTTCTCGGCCTCGGCGCGCTGGGATGGGTGGGCGCGATGTTCCACCTCATCACGCACGCGTTCTTCAAGGCTTGCCTCTTCCTCGGCTCGGGCAGCGTGATTATCGGCTGCCACCACCAGCAGGACATGCGCTACATGGGCAATGTCCGCAAATACATGCCCATCACGTTTGTCACGTTCGCCTTGGCGACGGTCGCGCTTATGGGGCTTCCTCCGTTTTCCGGATTCTGGAGCAAGGACGAGATACTCGCCAGCGTGTGGGACGCGGCGGCGTCCGGCCGCTCACCGCTTTACTGGCTGCTGTTCGTATTCGGCGCGGCCGCGGCGTTCCTGACCGCGTTCTATATGACGCGTCTGGTCGCGATGACGTTCCTCGGCGACAAATACCGCGGGGACGAAGCGCCGAAGGACGAGCACGCGCACGACGAGCACCACGCGCCGCACGGCGCGCTGCCCAAGGAAAGCCCTCTCAACATGACCATCCCGCTGATGGTGCTGGGCACGCTGGGCGCGTTTTTCGGATTCGCGGGGATTCCCAAGCTCAATCCGTGGTACCAGGGATTCGTGCAGGACGGGCTTTTCGCGCATCCGCATCTGCCTGAATACAACCTTCCGGTGCTCGGAATCTCGACATTGATGGCGTTCGCGGGATTCGGCATCGGCTGGGCGGTCTTCGTCCGCAGGTCGAAGGCGTTCGCGCCGCTTTCGGCGAGATTCGGCTGGCTTAAAACTTTGCTTCTAAACAAGTATTACCTCGACGATTTTTATGTCGGGATGCTTTCGCCGCTCGTGGTGCGGAGGGTCGGCGCGCCGGGCTGGTCGCTCGCCAAGTCGTTTTTCATCTTCGACCAGTACGTCATAGATTTCGCGGTCAACGGCGCCGCGACTCTGACGAGGTGGTTCTCGATACTGTCCGGCTGGTTCGACAGAGTTGTGGTTGACGGGCTAGTCAACGCGGTTGCGTACATGTGGCTTGCGGTCAACTGGATAATCAGGCGGGTCCAAAGCGGATTCGTCGCGACCTACCTGTTCGTTATTCTTGCCGGAATCGTTGTTCTTTTGGTGATCACCATGATCGGCTACGGATTCGACATCCGTGTGTGGCCCGATATGACGCCTATAGGGAGTTAGCGCAAATGGAAACAGGCGGCTTCTTTGACGCTTTGTATTTGTTTTTCATAAATCCGCTGAACCAGACGGTGTTCCTGCCGCTGTTCGGCGCGATCGCGCTGCTTTTCTTCCCCAAGGAAAAGCCGCGCGTGATCAAGGGATTCTCGCTTGTCGTTTCCATACTCACGTTTCTCCTTTCGCTCCAGGTGCTGCGCAACTTCAGCCCCGACCTGATGAACTGGCAGTTCGACGTGGAGTGGATACCGCTCATGCGCGTCCACTATTACATCGGGATCGACGGGCTTTCGATGCCGCTGTTTCTGCTCACCTCGTTCATCTGCCTGCTGGCGATGATCGGCAGCTTCTCGATCACGTTCCGCGAGAAGGAATATTTTGTCCTTTACTTCATTCTCGTTTTCGCGATGCTTGGCGTATTCGTCGCCCTCGATTACTTCCTTTTTTACATTTTCTGGGAAATCATGCTCGTCCCGATGTACTTCCTCATCGCGATATGGGGCGGGCCGCGAAAGGAATACGCCGCGATCAAGTTCTTTCTGTACACGCTTTTCGGCAGCGTGTTCATGCTCATCTGCATAATCGGGATGTTCATATGGGCGGGCGCGGGCAGTTGGAAAATTGACGAAATCGCCAACTCGGTGGGACTGCTCTACCTGACCGAGCTGCCCAGAACTTTGCTTTTCATCGGGCTGCTCCTGGGATTCGCGATCAAGGTTCCGATGTTCCCGTTCCACACGTGGCTTCCGGACGCGCATGTCGAAGCTCCGACCGCGATAAGCGTCATCCTCGCGGGCGTCCTTCTGAAAATGGGAACGTACGGATTCCTGCGGATCGCGTATCCTACTTTCCCGGACATCGCCAAGAACCTCGGCCCGGTGATAGCGTTCATCAGCATCATCGCGATCATCTACGGCGCTCTCGTCGCGATGGCGCAGGCGGACTTGAAAAAGCTGATCGCGTACAGCTCGGTTTCTCACATGGGATACATGACGCTAGGAATCGCGACGCTGGGCGCGGACGGAATAAACGGCGCGATCCTCCAGATGTGCGCGCACGGCCTGTCCACCGGCGCGCTGTTCCTTCTTGTCGGCGTGATATACGACCGGGCGCACACGCGGCTCATCGCGGACTTCGGAGGCTTGTACAACCAGATGCCGCAATACACGGGCATGATGAGCCTCGCGGCGTTCACGTCGCTAGGACTCCCCGGACTGGTCGGATTCTGGGGGGAATTCCTGATTCTCAAGGGCACGTTCATGGCGCCCGAAGTGTGGGAAAACCTGATCGTATTCGGCGGCGTGAACGGAATAGTCTTCTTCAGGTGGATGGCCGTAATCGCGGCGATCGGAATGATACTGACCGCGGGATACCTGCTGTGGATGATCGAGCGCGTGTTCCTGGGCAAAGCCAACGCCAGGTGGGACAAGATTTCGGACATGTCCGTACGCGAATGGTGGAGCCTCGCCCCGGCGGGCGTGCTGATGGTTGCGCTTGGAGTTTATCCCGCGCCTCTCATGAACTTGTTCAGCCAGTTTTCCGCGGTGATAAGCGCTCGGCTTGCCGCCTAACCTAGACCGCTTCGCACGTCTGCTGCATCACCAATATTACCTGGCCGTCCTCGCGCTTCGCGAACAGGTAAATGTAATACAGCTTGGGCTTGCCGGAGCCGTCGTCCAGCGTAACCTGGCCGCTTACCGAGCCGTTTTCGCCTTCCACGAACGTGAAGTAGGTTTTCAGCCCGTTAAGCTTCCGCCTCCCCTCCGAAAGCTGGTCAAGATAACCCGCGAACGGCTCCGGAGTGTCGTACGGCGCGAGATGCTGATTCAAGTAATCCGCCGTGCGCTGCACCGGAAGCGGCTCCGAACCGACCGCGGCGTAAAAAAACTTCAGTCCCTTGTGCAGCCGCCCCACGATGTTCACCGTGTCGCCGCGCCTTATCCTGCCGGGCAAAGGTGCAAAATCCGACAGATCCACGACGAAAAGCTGGACGGCCGTTATCACGGTGATTTCCCCGTATTTGGAAATCGCGATGCCGAAACCCAGGTGGGTCGCTTCCGGCGTCATTATCGCGGCGAAGTGGCCGGGGCTTTTGAGCCAGCGCGCCTCTATGTCCGCGACCACCTGCGGCGTGATGTACGCGTCGTATTCCGCTTCCCAATAGGACACGTTTTCGATGACCATGTCGGTGCCGTTCGCTTCGTTGTAGCGCTGCGGAGCTTTCATTCCGCGCAGGTTGTAATGGCCGAGGTACCGGTTCTCCGCCATCTCTTCCGCGTGCCGCTGGGCGACCTGCGCGGCCAGCGGATCCGGCTCAAGGGAAGGAAGACCCTGGTACTTTGCCCTGTCCGAGTTTACAAGGCTTAGCATCAGCGAGCGCGCTTCGTCGAGCGAAATGCGGTTTTCGGCCGTGCCGTATTTTGTGCGAAGCTCTTCCTCGGTAGCCTCGTACTGTTTCCAGTCCTCGGATTGGGCGGGCGAGGCGAATGTGCCTCCCGCGACCAGCGCCGCGGCCAGCGCGAGCGCAAACAAGAAGCGGTTGAGTGTGTGGATTCTCACGGTATGTGACTTGTATCCTTGTTTTATCTGATGTATCTCCACGCGTTGCCGAACAGATCGGCTGCGAAGGCGTAAATCGTCGAGCCCATCCACGGCCCGAAAAAGATCAGCGAAATCGCGACCGCGATTATCTTGGGGATGAAAGTCAGCGTCGCCTCCTGGATGCTCGTGACGGCTTGGAAGATGCTGACCAGGAATCCGACCACCAGCGCAACGATAAGAATCGGCAGCGCGAGCTCGAGGGCGATCATAATCGCCCGCTGCCCTATTCCAAGATAAACGTCGCCCATGAAACCACCCGTACGCGTTCTAACGGCAAGCGGCGGCGGCGGGAATCATTATACCAGAAGCGGCGTCAAGTCACGTTGAAGCTGCGGGCGAGGCTGGCGAAAATGAGGTTCCAACCGTCCGCCATCACGAAAAGCAGCAGCTTGAACGGAAGCGAAATCAACACCGGCGGCAGCATCAACATCCCCATGCTCATGAGGATGCTGGACACCACCAGGTCTATGATGAGGAACGGGATGAAGATAATGAATCCGATTTGAAACGCGGTTTTAAGCTCGCTGGTCATGAACGCGGGGATAATGACGTATGTAGGCACCTGCTCGATGCTCTCCACGTTTTCAAGTTTCGCCATCTGCACGAACAGCGCGATGTCGCGCCTTCTGGTCTGGGCGAGCATGAACTTTCGCAACGGAGCTTCGGCCTCTTTCACCGCTTCGCCGAATTCGATCGTCCCTTTCAGGTATGGCTGCACCGCGCGCTGGTTTATCTGGTAGTTCACCGGCGCCATGATGAAAAGCGTAAGGAACAGCGCTATGCCTATCAGCACCTGGTTCGGCGGGGCGTGCTGGGTGCCGAGCGCGCTGCGCAGAAGCGAGAGCACGACGATTATCCGCGTGAACGGCGTAACCATAACGAGAAGCGACGGCGCCAGCGTAATAAGCGTGAAAAGAAGCAGAATCTGAAGCAATCCGACGACGTCCGCCGGACTTTCCGCGGTGCCTATGTCTATTCCGACGCGCGGGAGCCCCTGCGCGAACAGCGGCGTCGCTCGCGACGCGAGCCACAATCCCGCGAGAACCGACAAAGGCGCGCGGTGGCGCCGCAGCACCGCTGCCGCGACGCGTCCCAACGCCAAAGCTGCGCGCCTAATTTTCGTCATCGCCGTTTATGCGCTGCCGCAACTGCCGCAGCTTTTCCTGAAAGCTGGCCGCGCCGGGAGCGGGCGGGGCTTCGAGCAGCCGCCCCTCGTCCAGGTCGCTCGCCTGCGAGCGGCCAAGCTCGTCAAGCGTCATCTTGTCGAGAAGCGAAATCGCGCCCTGCGTCACTCCGACCACGAGCGCGAATTTGCCGGCCTTGATCAGGACCACCTGCTTTCCGGTTCCGACCGACACCGACTCGATCACCTTGAGCTGCCGCGCGGCCGAGAACGTGTCGATTTTGTAAATCTTCTTGATGAAGTGCGCGCCTAGGAAAAGCAATCCGAGAACGAAAAGCACTCCGGCGAACGCCCCCCACGGGTTGTAGCGGTCGATTCCGGATTCGGGCAAATCTTCGGGAACGAAATCATCGCGGAACATCGGCTCGCCGGTTTTACCCGCGTCCGACGCGGCGGACTTGCCGGCTTCGCTTGGGCCGCCTTTCTTCGCCTGTTCAGCCTGTCCTGCATCCTGCGCGAAAGAAATCCCGCAGGAAAAATGTTGGCAATTGTTGAAAACCGGAAAACTAAACAGCGTTATAGACGCGAGAATTGTCGTGGAAATAATAAGCTTAATCAGATTTCCGGCCACACTGCGGTTCATTTGGAATCGCGCCCAAAGACGCGGCAGATTTCACGGCGGCGAAATCAATTAGCATCTCAAACTCAACGGCCGCTTACTCGAAACGCAATGCTAGGTCGAGGTAAGCTGGTGCAGCCTTTCCTCGGGCGAAAGGATCGACGAAATTCTAACCCCGAAATTTTCGTCGATAACAACAACTTCGCCCTTGGCAAAATACTTGCCGTTGATGAGTAAGTCTACAGGCTCTCCGGCCAGTTTGTCAAGCGTGATCAAAGAGCCCTGCCCGTATTCGAGCACCTGCTTTATCGGCACTTTGCTGCGTCCAAGAACCACGGTTATGTTCAGCGGCACGTCCAAAAGCACTTCGATGTTGCGCGCCTCGTACGATATCTTTTTATCCGGAAGCTCTTCGAATTCGGCGGGACGGTAGGTCACTTTTTCCGTTTCCTGCGCGACGGGCCGCTCGGCGGCGCGCGGTTCCGGCATCGGCGCCGGAGGCGCCTGGTCTTGAAGTTTCAAAATCGAGCCTCCGAAAACGAAAGCAATCTCCCAGGTTCCGCTTTCCTCGACATCCATTTTTACCCTGGCCAAGTACGGCTCGGCCGGAAGCTTTGCCTTCAGCGCGATAGCCTGGTCCTGCAAAATGGCTTCGCCGAGCTGATGGGTCGCTTCTTTTCTTGCGCTTTGACCTACCCTTGCGGCGATTCCGCCGAACGCCTGGTTGAACACTTCCTTTGCTGCGGACAGCCTTACGTCGCCGAGCGGCTCGTCCATTCCTTCCGTCAGCCCGCGGCCGATCATCGGATTCGCCGCTTGCTTCATTATCCGCTGGTCTACGACCAGAAACACGGGGTGGGTTCCGTCGAGAACGATCGCCGATTCGATTAGCACGGACTCCGGGCCGAACATTGAATCCACCGCGGCCGGGCCGAGCTGCGAGACCGAAATACCCGCCAGGTTGCAGTCGGCGCCGACCATTGACGAGATAATCCTGGCGACGCTGTCCATTGCGGATTCGACGAACGCCCGCGCCTTGCTGTCGCCTTCGTCCCCTATGAAATCGGGCGGCACCGGAACGTCCAGGCCCCCCGCGGACAAAAAATCATTAGACGCGGACATCTTTGATCATCTCCTCCGGGTTCGTTATGTATCTGGTAATCATCACCGCCATTTTGCCGTCCACCGTGCCCGGCACACCGGCGAATTTCAGCTTTTCGCCCACGATCACTTTCAGTTCGTCGTCGGTTTTGGCTTCCAGCTTCACAAGGTCGCCTTCCCTCATGTTCAGCACATCGCCCATCGGAAGTTCCGCCTCTCCCAGTACGACGTCGATTTCGAGCTTGGTTTCGCGCAGCGTTTCCAAAACCAGCTTGCGGCTGTGCTCGGTCGCGCCGCGGCCGGTGCTGGAAATGAGGAACTGCTGCGAAAGTCGCGTGAGTATCGGCTCGAGCAAGGTGTACGGATAGCAGAGGTTGATGACGCCGGTGAAATCGCCGATCTTGCTTTCGAGCGTGAGCAGCAGCACCATGTCGTTCGGCGGCACGACCTGGACGAACATCGGATTGCTTTCCACGGTTTCCATTTCCGGGTAAAGCTCCATCATGCTCATCCACGCTTCCTTGAGGAACGAAAGGCCCTCCTCCACCAGCGTGCTTATAATCCGCTTTTCGATGTCCGAAAGCTCGCGGATGCGCTGATTCGCGCTGCCGTGGCCGCCCAGCAGCCGGTCTATTATCGGGAAAGCGATCGCGGGGCTGAATTCGAGGATCGCCCGGCCTTCGAGCGGCGGCATGCTGAACACGCAAATGACCGACGGATCCGGAATCGCAAGAAGAAATTCCTTGTATGTAAGCTGGTCAACCGATACAACGGTCATGTTGACCAGGTTGCGAAGCATTCCGGAAAGCGAACTCGCCCAAATTCGTCCGAACGTCTCATGCAGAAAGTGAATGGTGCGCAGCTGATCCTTGGAAAACTTGTCCGGACGCTTGAAGTCGTACAGACGCGCGCGCGCGTCTCCGCCCTGCGCGCCTCCAAACTCCTCGTGCGAAATGTCGCCCGAGTCGAGCGCGGACAATAAGGCGTCTATTTCATCCTGGGAAAGGATGTCGGTCAACCGCTGCCCTCCCGGAGCGCCGGGCCGCCGGCGCCCGCATCCGGCGCGCCCACTTCGAGAATGTGGATGCGCCGCCTGAATTCGACGACCCGCATGACCACTTCCTTGACAGTTTCCCTGACGATGACCTTCTTGCCGTTGGTCAGCTTAAGGATCGTGTCCGGGGCGGCTTCTATGCTCTCGATAAGGTCGCAGTTGAGCACGAACGCCTCCCCGTTGATCTTGGTCAATTCGATCATCGCATTGATTATAGCAAGCGAAATTGAAATGAAACTACGGGCCGCCCCGGAACATCCGACCGAGGCGGCCCGAAAAAACCGGATTACCGCTTGAGGTTTACGATTTCGTTCAGGATTTCGTCCTGGGCCGTGAAGACGCGGCTGTTCGCCTGAAGGCCGCGCTGGGCGACTATCAGGTTGGTGAACTCCAAAGCCAAGTCCACGTTGCTCTGCTCCAGAAATCCGCCGAATACGCTTCCCGCTCCGCCCGTGTTGGGGCGCAGCAGCACCACCGATCCGGAGTTTGACGACTCCTGAAAGGTCGTGTCCCCGACGCGCGAAAGGCCTTCCGGATTCGTGAAGGTCGCGATCGCGATCTGGGCTATCGGACGGCGCTGGCCGTTCGAATAAAATCCGCTGATGACGCCGCTCGCGTCCGTTTCGAAGCTGGTCAGCACGCCCATCGGATAGCCGTCCTGGCTGCGGGCGGCCGTAGTCGTTTCGCCGGTGAACTGCGTCACGCCGTTGATCGGATTGCCCAGCCCGTCGAAGATCAAATCAATCGTCGTCGGCTCCGCGCCGGCCGCGGTGAACTGCACCGGCGTGGTCGGATTTGGGCTGATTATCAGTCCCGTCGAGCCGAATTCGATCCTGCCCAGGTTGCCGGTCAGGACGATCTGCGGCTCCTTGGGGAAGAGCGCCTCCCAGTCCCAGATGTTCTCCCGGACGTGGGTGAATTTGAAATTCAGCTCGTGCGCGTTGCCGAGCGAGTCGTACACGATCCTGCTTGTCGTATGCACTGCGGCGGTGTTCGTGCGGATGAACGCGCGGCCCGCGGTCAGCTCGTCTATCGAAAGAACGACGCCCGGTATCAACGGGAAGGCCGCGGTGTTGCCCTGGATCTGCTGCTGGATGTTCGAAAGCTCGCTCGAAGTTCCCGCTATGGTGATGTCTTCCAGAAATCTCACAAGCGCCGGACTGCCGTCGTTCGGTATGAACGTGTCCTCGATACGGGCGTTGATCCCGTTGTTGACCAAAATCGGATCGCCCGGCACGCCGTCGCCGTCGGGAATGCTGGAGAATCCGAGCCTGTCGAAGAGTGTGGCGGAGCTTGGGTTTTCCAGGCTGAAGGTGTTCGCGACTCCCTTCAACTTATGCGTGAGCGTAATCGTGCCGTTCGCGTTTGCGGTGGCCGTTACGGATATCGCGGGCGTGGAGTTTATCAGCTCCGCGATTTTGGCCGCATTGCCCGCCGACGTGCCCGTGTCGCTGAATCCCAGAAGCGAAACCGTCACGCCGTCAATGTCGAACGTCTCGGTGGAGAGCGGCGCGTTCACGCCGATTCCCACGGACTGAGTGGTTGTCGCTGTCGCGGCCTTGCTTTCGGTCACGACGATCTGGTGATTTCCGACCAGGAACTCGCCGGGATCGGTGGGCGAGGTGTAGGTTTGGCTGCTCGCAGGAAATCCGATGTACGGCGCGGAGGTGCTTCCGTCCACCGTGAATTGCGCGCCCGGCTGGATCGCCTGAAGCACAAGCACGCCCTGATTGTTGACGTTGCGCACAGTCGCCTGGACGACCTGGTTCACCGCGCCGTCCGCGTTGATCTGGTCGGCGATTTCCTGCGCCAATTCAAGCGAGGTCATCGTGCCGCCCGTAGGAATCGAAAACGTCACGGTGTTCCCGTCTATGATGATGTCCGTCGAATCCACGAAGGTCGACGGATCGACGGCCGCTCCCGCGACCGCGACCGCGTAAGGCGCGGCCGCTCCGCTTGCGGTGGTGATGCCCGTCGAGCCGAAGCTCACGGATTGAAGATCGACGCTGCCGAACCTGTCCGCTGAAGCATCCAGGTTGCTGGCGAAGTCCACCTCGCTTGTCGCGCGCGCTTCTAGCTTCTGGCCGAATTTGATCACGATGTCGCCGATGCCGCTGTTCGGATCGATCATGAGTCCGTCCGCGGTCAGCTCGTTGAATCCCTGGACGCGGTAGCCGTTGTTGCCCACGAGCGCGCCGCTGGCGTCCACGCCGAAGTCGCCCGCGCGCGTGAAAAGGATGTTGTTGCCGCGCGCCAGCGTGAAGAATCCCTGGCCGTTTATAGCGAAGTCGGTGGAGCGGTTGGTGTTTTCGAGTGAACTCTGGCCGATTATGCTGTGGATCGCGGCGATCGCCGCGCCGAGTCCGATCTGGACGGGGTTGGTTCCGCCCAGGGTGCCCTGCGGCGAAGACGCGCCGCGGAGCGTTTGGGCAAGCAGCTCGCTGAAGATGATCGAGCTCGCCTTGTAGCCGGTCGTGTTGATGTTGGCTATGTTCGAGGCGATCAAGTCCATCTTGACCTGCTGGTTGCGCAGGCCGCTTGCCGACGTAAAGAATGCACTTGGCATCCGACAATACCTCCATGTATTAAAGATGCAGAATCAATCGGGGCCGGGCGCATCGGTCGTTCCGCGCCCCGGGCCTCATACATGGAATGTATGTCCGGCCCGCAAGCCCCGTTTGCGCTAGCCTACGGCGGCGCTGTCAATGTTCGTGACAACGCGCTCGTCCATTCCGCCGTCCTCCATCGCGGTGACCACGGTGCGGCTGGGCACGTTGACTATCAGGTACAGCCCGTCGAGCATGACCAAGCTGTCCCTTCCGCCTTTCGCGTGAAGCCTGTCAACCGCGCGGCCCAGCCTGTCCAACCTGGAACTGTCAAGCTCGATTCCGCGGGAAGACAGCCTGCGCGCAGCATGCGCCGAAAGCGAAACCGGAGACGACTTCGCCATCTCGCGCGCCAGCAAATCGCCGAACGTCGCCCCCTCCGGCGTCCGGCCCGATTGCGCGGTTTTCGATGCGCCGCCCGCGCCCGCCGGCTTGGCGGGACCGATCGGCGGATAAAGATGCTCTATTCTTTCGACCATTGCATGAGCCTCCGCTACGCGGATTTCTCCTCGGAATCGGACTCCCCTCCGGCATCGCCGGAATCGCCCGAATCGGACGATTCGGCCGGGGCCGACTCGCGGACGTTGACCACCTGGTTCAACAAAAGCAGCTTGTCGCCTATGTGAAGCGTGACGATTCCGTCGAGCACTTCCACCCAGTCCACCATGCCTTCGATGTTCGCGCCGGACGCGTCGAATCCCTGCACCCAGCGCCCCATCAGGCTAGTGGCCTGCACCAGGTTCTGGCTGTCCACGAATCCCTGGAGCGCCAGGTTCATATCTATAAGCTGCTGGACCGTGTTGAGCTCCGCGAGCTGGCTCATCATCTGCGTCGGATCGAGCGGATTCAGAGGATCCTGCTGCTTCATCTGCTCGATCATAAGCTTCAAAAACATGTCCTTTTCCGAGGCCGAATCGCCGGGTTTGGCGATTACCGGCTCGGAAGAGGACGGGAAATACACCGTTCCGTCGGGCCTTGTGACCTGGCTCGACGGCGCGGCGGAAATCATCGCCATTCAAACACCTCCTTTAAATGTAAAGCGCGCCGGCGGCCTCGCGGCCGCGGACTTCCGCGCGTTCACGCGCGGGAGCGCGCGCGGCATGCGCGCGCGCGGTTTCGACGGAGTCCGGCGCATCCCGGCCCGGATGTCCGCCTCCCTGCGCGCTTACGTTCACGTCCAGCTTGCCCGCGTCGAAGCCATGCGACTGAAGCGCCTGCCGCAGTTCGGGAAGCTGATTTTCAAGCATTTCGCGGACGAAGAGCGAGCTGACGCCTATGGTCAGCGACAGCGCGTTGCCGGAAAGCTCAAGCCGCGCCCGTACTTGGCCGAGGTGCGGCGGGTCGAGTTCGAGCAACACGTTTCGCGTGTTTGCGGAAAGCCGCCGCATGTCGTCCGCCTGCTGCGCGAGCGCGCGGTAAACCTCGTGCGCGTTTACGCGAAGCGAAGGTTCGGCATGCCGCGGAACGTCCGCGGCGGGCAGCGCGCGATCCGCGGACATCGCTCCCGAAAGTTCGAAAGCGAACGGTGCTTCGCCGCGCGCGCTCTCCCCAAACGGGATCGCGCGGACTGCGGTTTCGCGCCCGAACGCCCTGCGAAGCTCCATTCCGGCGGATTCGAGCACCGCATCAACGTCCCGCGGCGCGAGCTCCGGCATGACCGCAGCTTCCGAATCCGCCGAAATCAGCGCCGCCGCGCCGGTTTTGCCGGATGCAGGCGAAGCCGAAGCAGAAGCAGAAGCAGAAGCCGAAGCCGCCGGCATAGCCGTGAAGTTTGCGGGTGAGATTGGCGCAGGATTTCGCGGAGCCTCGACCGCGATCGTTCGAGAACTTGGCGGCACGCGATCGGATTTCAATCCGGCAAGCGTTTCCGCAGAAGCGGCCTGTGCCGCAAGCGCGGTTATGTCAAGCGGAAGCGGCTGATTTTGAACTGTCCGAATTGCCGCTGAAGGCTGGGGAAGTTGAGCGGTTGCCCCGTTTCCGGCGGCAGCCGTTAAGGCGGGATTCCGCGCGGCGGGCGATGAGAACTGCTGCTGCGCCGCGTCGGCGAGTATTTCCGCCTGAAGCTGCGCCGCTGATTGCGGCAATCCGCCGCTTACCGTTACCGTTGCGAGTATCGGCCGAACGCCGCCGTCCGCCGGACGGATGGAAGCTAGATAGATTTCCGCGCCCGGCGCGGAATTCGGCTGCGCCGAAAGCGTCAGAAGATATTTCGCTCCGCCGCTTTCGAACACAAACGTTGCAGGCGTCGCTGCGGCGTCCGGTTGGACTGCCGCCGGAAGCGCGTTGACGATTGCCAGATGCGCGGGGTGTTGAGCGGATTGGTGCGGCATTTGCGCGGATACAACCGGCGCGCCGGACGGCGCAATCAAAGCTTCCAATGCCGCGGATTCGGCATTCGCGCCCGGCGCGGCTTTCGCCGCGTCTTTTGCGGTTTCAGATTCGGGTGATTCCTCCTCGGCGCCGCCGATTATCGCGGCTAGCACCTCGGTCCAGTCCCACCCAACTCCACCGGAAGCGTCAAGAGCACCTTCGGCGCCTTGCCCGCCTCCCGCGTTATCCACCAGCACCGCGACGGAATCAGACTCTCGGGGCGGCCCGGCCGCGCCTTCCGCGGGTTGCCATCCGAAAAGCGCGAGCATTTCGCCGAAGCTTGCCCCGCCATCCGGATGCGCTCCTCCAGGAAGCGCTGCGCGAGCTGCATCCGGCTTTGCCGCGGCGAGTAAAACAGCCTGGATCGAGTTTTGCATTTGTTCACCTCCTTTTTCGTGAATTCGTCCCGGGCGAACCGGCAGTACATCGCAATCGATGCGCAGAACGATTCGTTGCGCGGCGGATGTGCGGCGGACGCGCGATTGATGCGCGTCGCCGCGCGCTGCGGGACAGCCCTGTCCCCGCCTTCCCGGAGGGGACTTCCGACCCAAGGCAATTCAAAAAGCGACACTGCGGGCCGCATCCGTGCGACCTCCCTGCCTTGCGGGCGCGTTAATCCAAAGCTATGGAAATTATCGGCCGGGCGGAATTCCACTTAAGCGGGACGAATCGCTAGAGGGCGCGACTAAGAGGAAGATCGGTTATTGACCTGTCGCGGGCGCGGCGGCTTCGGCGGGGGGAGTTTCCTCCGCCGCGGGCTGCCCGCTTTGCGCGGGCGCGAGGCGCGTCACGATTTCGGCGGCGGCCTGAGCTTCCATCACGGATAGCATCCGGGAAAGCTTCCAGTCCGAAAGAGTTTCGATTACAAATTCCTTTTCGGGATCCGAAAGCGCGGAGTATATCCCCGCCAGCTTTTCGGACTGAAGCGTTTCAAGCGCGCTGTCCAGCTTTGCCGCTTGAGCATCCGACGCGGACGGAAGAGCCGCGGGGGTTTCCTCGATTCCGCGCGCGCGGTTTATACGCGCGATCAGCGCCGCTTCGTGCAATGCAAGTTCGTCCATAGTCGTCCTGTTGAAATAATTCGGCGGCTCCGATTCGGGCGGAGCATGCACGACTCCCGCGGCGCCGAGAAACCTGATCACGATAAGCGCGACGAGCATGACCGCGGTGAAAATCAGCGCGCCGAACAGCTGCGGAGTCGTCGGAAAGACCTCTATCACATCGTCCTTCTTTTCAGTATCGTCGGCGGCCTTTGCCATAACCATTCTCCGGACTCATTCAATTCGCGCCCGCGGCCGCGGCCGCCAGCTCCGCGCCGTGTGCGTCGCGCGACTCGTAAAGCGCATTCATATCCTCGCGCGCGCTCTCGAACAGCGGCAGAAGCTGCGCGCTGGTCGCGAGGCATGTCGAGAAAAGCGCGTTGAACGCCTCGTTCATTTTGAGCATCGCGTCCTTGTCCACGCCGCGTTCGTCCAGCACCATGTCGCGCAGCCGCGTGAAGTAAAGGTACAGCCCGCTCTGGTTCACCATCTCTATGAACGGCTTCGCCTCGGCCAGCGAGTCTATTTCCTTGCGCAGCCTGACCATCCGGTTGTAAATGTCGCGGACAAGCGCCTTGTCGTGATCCTCCGTTTCAAGCAGCGCGGAAAGCTTGTTCGACAGCGCATAGCCCTTGCGCCCGGCGCGGATCATCCTGCGCAGTTCGCCTATCAGCCTGTCCATCTCGCGCAACAGGTATCCGAGCCTGAAGCCGTTTCCTTTGGCGTACGCGGCATCCAGCCTTGCACGCACGCCGTGATGCGACGTGCAGTATTTTTCAATCGCCCCGGCGAACGTCGTTATCTCGATTCCGTTTCCGTGCAAAATACCGCCCTCGGTGGCGTTGACGATCCGCCGCCCGTGGGGCTCAAGGAACCGGTTCAGCAAGAAGTCGCAATACGCGAACATCTGGCGGTTGGTGAAAACTTCCTCGCCGTTAATGTCCTTGCAGGCGATCAACCGCGTATTGCGCGCCCGTTCCGCCTCCACCGTCATCGTTTTCTTGTCGTCGTCCTCGAAGTAAGTGCCGGGAACGTACGTTCTGCCGCCCGTAAAGGAGAGATCCTGGCCGATGAAAATTATGGGGTCGCATCCGAGCTGAAGGACGATGTCGTACGCGATCGTCGCGACGCTTCCCCATACCGTGACGTTCCCCACGTCGATCCTTTGCGAGAACCAGTTGAAAAACCGCGTGCCGAACGAGCAGGAAAACCGCCTGCCTTTCCATTCGGCGACGGTTTTCACCGGCGCCTGCGGATCGTAAATCAGGTAGGTTTCGGGAAGCTTGACTCCGGCAAGGTGGCGGTAGTTCGCCTCCTGCGGGTCGCCGGTCGTCACGATGTCGGGCGTTATCCCCATTTTGAGAAGCGGTTTGACCGCCGTGTCCACCGCGCATATCACCGCGCGGTCTTTCAGCCCTTCCAGCAAATGCGCGTTTTTCGCTAGGCTGGGCCCCGCGCTCACCACCACGCCGGGAACTCCCGCGAATTCGCCCACGAGATTCTTGAACACCGCATCGCGCATCATGTATTTCAGATTGATAAGCGAGTTGACGGAGTATGAGCCGCCCATCGCCATCATCGTCTGCAGGTTGCCCGCAAGCTGGAGCATCAGCGCGCGAAGCTTGGCGCGGTGTCCTTCCATAACCTCCCAGTAAGGGGTATCGCGGTAATAGTCGCAGTCCACGACGTAAATCCCCTTGAAATTCATAATCTGGAAGTATTTAAGGCAAGCCTGGTTGAAAAGGGCCGGATCGCAGCCCGCCGCGAGCGACACCTTCGGATAAGTGAGAATCGCGGACAGATCGCGCGATTTCATCGCGAGCCGAAAAACATCCAAAGAAGGCTCGACGATCACCAAAACCGTTCCGCGCGATAGGTGCGGAATCAGCGCGTCCACGTGCCAGCCCATCCCCATGCCCAGCACCGCGACGTAGTTTCTCTCCCCTATTGACTCCGCGTGCTTCGCCGCGGTCCGTTCCGCCTCGCGGACGGGATCGTACCTGGAAGAAAGCGCGATCCTGCGCTCGCCGTGCGACAGCTCGATCACGGGCAGACCGGTTTTGGACGAAACGACCGAGGCCGCCCATCCCGACGAATTCGATTGAGAGTCCGCCTCCGCTTTCTCGGCGCACAAGTCGGCCAGATTTGGGCTGACTTTTCTAAGAAGCTCCAGATTGGATGAAAAGTGGTTCATCGTGAAATATAAAGGTCAAGCGGCGGCCCTGGATTCGGCCATCCTGCGCTGAATCAGTCCGACTTCGGTTTCCCAGACTTCCAGAATCGGCGCGATTTCGTATTCCAGGATGTCGGCGACCGCCGCGTGGTCGCGGTATTGCTGCGCCTGGGATAGCGCGGCCAGCTGCTCTTTCATGGCTTCCAGCAATTCGAACGAGCGTATCGCGCCCATCCCGGCGAAGTCCCTTGTCAGGAAGTCGTCGCCGGGGCGCACGAAAATACGATCTATCGCCGTAAGCAGGTCCAGGTACCAGCCTAGAAACGGGATTAAATCGGCAACCAAGCCGTAACCCCGATCCATGTTTCCGGTACGAAGCTCGCCGCCGGCTTCCAAAGCATCCTCCCGGATGCTTGGCACCAGCTCGCAAGCGGTTGCCAGCCCTTCGAGCGAAATATCCACCGCGTTGCGCGTGTAAGTTTCGACCAGCTCGAAGCCGGACAAAGGCTCCTTAGCCAATTTTCCTTCCTCGGTCTCGTCGATTTCCCGTCCGTCAACTACCAGCCGGTAGATGACCTCGCCCGGCGGCACCACGTTGGCGGTCAGGTAAACGACAAGGTCGCCGAACGTTTCGACCCCGCTTGCGGAAAGGTCGATTTCGCAGTAATTGCAGTAAGCCTTAACCATATTCCGTGCCCTTTTGAACCATTGGCATTATCGGCAGAGCGGGCGCTGCCTTGATATCAAAAGGAAATCGAACGGAGAAGCTTGTAACCCCAAAACCGGCCGAAAAACGGTAATATCCCAGTCTATTTCCTTGGATGACGGCGCAAATCTTACAATGAAAGTGATAGATTATCTACGAAAAGAATTTATAGAATTTTTCCCTAACCACTTGACAAGCTCGAAATCAGGCGTTATAATGGGGGCGATTCAACACGGAGGTATGCGGTATGGGTAAAGTAATCGGCATCGACCTGGGCACCACCTTTTCGGCGGTGGCGGTGATGATCGGAAACGAGCCGGAGATAATCGTCAACTCCGAAGGCTCGCGTACGACACCGTCCGTTGTTGCTTTCAGCAAGAACGGGGAACGCTTGGTGGGTGCTGTCGCCAAGCGCCAAGCCATCATCAATCCGAAAAACACGGTGCTGTCCATAAAGCGCCATATGGGCGAGGATTACAAGGTCGAGCTGCTCGGCAAAGAGTATTCGCCGCAGGAAATAAGCGCTTTCATTCTGCAAAAGCTCAAGGCGGATGCAGAAGCATATCTGGGCGAGCCGGTGACGCAAGCGGTCATCACCTGCCCCGCGTATTTCACCGACGCGCAGCGGCAGGCGACAAAGGACGCGGGCAGGATCGCCGGCCTCGAAGTGCTTCGCATCATCAACGAGCCCACGGCCGCCGCGCTTGCATACGGTCTCGACAAAGCGGAAGGCGACCAGACGATTCTCGTATTCGACTTCGGGGGCGGCACCTTCGACGTGTCCATCCTCGAGCTCGGTCAGGGCGTATTCGAGGTGAAGTCCACTTCCGGCAACAACTTCCTGGGAGGAGACGACCTGGATCAATGCATCATGAACTGGATCGTCCAGGAATTCCAAAAGCTGGAAGGCATAGATCTTTCCAAAGACCTAAACGCCATGCAGCGTCTCAAGGAAGCCGCGGAAAAGGCGAAGATCGAGCTTTCCACCACCACTTCCGCCAACATCAACCTTCCGTTCATTACGGCGACGCAGGAAGGCCCGAAACACCTCGATCTCACTCTCACGCGCGCGAAGTTCGAAGAGATTGCATCGGACATTTTCGACAAGCTCGTCGGACCGACCAAACAGGCGCTTGCCGACGCGGGGCTGGGAATCGGCGAAATTGACCAGATGATACTCGTGGGCGGCTCGACCCGCATCCCGCGCGTCCAGGAAATCGTCCGCACCCTGACGGGCAAAGAGCCCAACAAGAGCGTCAATCCGGACGAATGCGTGGCGCTCGGCGCGGCGATCCAAGGCGGCGTGCTTTCTGGCGAGGTGAAGGACATCCTGCTCCTCGACGTGACGCCGCTTTCGCTGGGAATCGAAACGCTGGGCGGAGTGTTCACCAAAATCATAGACCGCAACACCACGATTCCCACGAGAAAAAGCGAAATATTCACGACCGCGTCCGACAATCAAACCGTCGTCGAAGTGCATGTGCTCCAAGGCGAGCGTGAAATGGCCGCGTACAACAAAACGCTGGGCAGGTTCCAGCTGGTCGGGATTCCCCCCGCGCCGCGGGGCATACCGCAGATCGAGGTCACCTTCGATATCGACGCCAACGGAATCGTCCATGTGTCCGCCATGGACCTGGCCACCAAGAAGCAGCAGAAGATAGCAATTTCGGCATCCACCAACCTTTCGCAGGAAGAAATTCAGCGGATGGTCAGGGAATCCGAAAAGTATCAAGAAGAAGACAGGCGCAAGCGCGAGGAGGCCGAAGTCCGCAACCGGGCGGAAAGCCTGATTTATCAGACCGAAAAGAGCTTGCGCGATTTCGGCTCGCAGGTTCCGGAAGAGCAGCGCAAGGAAGTCGAACTTGCTCTCGAGGAACTGCGCGACGCCCGCGACAGCTCCGACCTGGAGCGAATGAAAAAGGCCACGGACGACTTGATCGCTTGCAGTCAGAAGATGGCCGAGATCATGTACGCCCAGGCCAGGAGCGAAAGGCCGGCCGGCGGCGGTTCGGCCGGTCCGGCCGACGGAGACGGAAAGACCGTCGACGCGGATTACAAGGAGGTCTAACGTTCCAAGCGGCCGGTTTCGCGATGGCCTAGGGATCGCGGGAGCGGCTTGCACAAGAACGATGGATCGAGATGAACAACACAATTTCAAATCAAAGGAGGAGTAAAGCGATGAGAAGCTTGGTTCGTTTTTCTCCGTCCAGGGAATTGCGCAGTTTGCGCGACGACATCGACCGCCTGTTCGACCTTACCTTGAGGGGTTTCGGCGAGAACACCTTCGGGGCATGGGCTCCGGCCGTGGACGTCCATGAGGACGAAAGCGGTTTGACTTTTTCCGCCGAAATCGCCGGAATGAAGAAGGAAGACATAAAGGTCGACGTCGAAAACAACGTGCTCACTCTGAGCGGAGAGCGTAAATTCGAAAGCGAGGAGCAGGGAAAGAACTTCCACCTCGTGGAGAGAGGTTACGGTTCGTTCCGCAGGAGCTTTTCGCTGCCGGCCACGGTGGATCCGCAGAGCGCCGATGCGACGTATAAAGACGGACTTCTCACCGTGAGGTTCGCCAAGCGTCCCGAGGTTCGCGGGCGCACCGTGGAAATCAAGTAAAGTTTTCGCGGGCGGGGAGCGCATCCCCGCCCGCAATTCCGGCGCTCGCGAGCCGGTCATTCTTGGAAAGGAGGTGCAGGTTGGTCGAAATCAAGATACGCGACGAGTCCGATTCCGAGGACGAGCGCGCCTCCGCGAAAATTTCAGACGACCTGATGGACCTCTACTTCAAGGACGAAGAAGCGGAACAGGCGGAGGAAGCTTCCGGCTCGGAAGCGCAGGGCGATACAGGCTCCGCCTGGGACGAAGCCATTAAGCTGGCGGACGAAGCCGCAACCAGCGCCGTCCTGCCGGCCGACGAGGAACTTCCCATCCTGAATTTGGATGACGCGGTGCAATCCGCTTGGCCGCCGGGCTCGAAAAAAGGCTGGCCGCCGCCGCGCGAGCCGGATCCCTTCAAGGAATCGGCGGCCGTTCACGAAATCGCCACCGAGGGCGACGAAGAGATTCCGTACGAAGAAAGCTCCGACGCGGGAGTCATCCACGGCGGATCTTTGGATCGAGACGAATTCGCGAAGCTGCAGCTGGAATTGACTAAATTGCACGAGGAATTGCGCGACGCGAAAGCCGAAGCCAAGCAGAATCTCGAAATGGCGCAGCGCAAACACGCGGAGCTGATCAATTTCAAGAACCGCACCAAAACCGACGTTGAGGTTCAAAAAAAGCGGGCGATCGAAGACCTTTTGCGCGACCTGATGCCGGTTATGGACAGCCTGGAAAAGGCGGTTTTTTCGGTTGCGCCCGAGGATCGCGATTCCCCCATAGTTGACGGAGTGAAGAGAACGCTGGGGCTTTTTCTCAACATACTTTCCAAATACAACGTCGAGGTCGTCAGCCAGTGCCTCGTGCCGTTCAACCCGGAGCTGCACACGCCTCTGGTCATGGTGGACACGAACGACTTCGAGGACGGCACCGTGCTTGAAGTTTACCAGTCCGGATACATACTCGGAGGCAAGTTGATAAGGCCGGCCATGGTCAAAATCAGCCGGTGCATCGAGGGAGAAGCCGAGGGAGCCGAAGCCGGAGCCGCATCGCAGGAAATGCAGGAAATCGCGTCCGCAGAATCCCGCGAGTCCGAAGCGGCCGGCCAAAATTCGGAGGAGGCGTAGCGACTGCGTACGGCGTTGAACTGCCGGCCGCGTTTCTCCGATGGATATCAAAACCGACTATTACGAATTGCTGGGCGTCGGCAAGGGCGCCGATCAACAGGAAATAAAGCGGGCTTACCGCAAGCTCGCGCGCAAGTACCATCCGGACATCAATCCGGGCGATCCCACGGCCGAGGCGAAGTTCAAGGAAATAAGCGCGGCCTACGAAGTTCTGTCCGACCCGGAGAAGCGCGCGATGTACGACCGGTTCGGCCACGCCGCGTTCCAGCGAGGGGGGGGAGGAGCCGGGCCGTCATACCAGGGCGGAGGATTCGGTGCGGACTTCGGCGGCTTCGGCAGCATCGAAGACCTTTTCGAGCAGTTTTTCGGCGGGATGGGCGGCGTGAGATCCCGGACGGCCGGGCGGCCCGACGCACCGCAGCGCGGGCAGGACGTCCACCAGAACCTGACGCTGGAATTCGCGGACGCTTACGCCGGCAAGACCATCAATTACGAATATCTGCGCAAGGAGGCGTGCCCACAATGCAAGGGCAGCGGCGCCGAGCCGGGAAGCGGTTCCCGCACCTGCCCGGAATGCGGCGGCGCGGGCGCGAAGGTTTTCCAGCAGGGCTTTTTCTCGATGCGCCAGACCTGCACGCGCTGCGGCGGCACAGGCCAGGTGATCGGCACGCCTTGCACCAAGTGCCAGGGCAGGCGGTACGTGCAGAAGCTGGAACGGGTCGAGGTCAAGGTTCCCCCTGGAGTGGACACCGGCAGCCGCATCAGGCTTTCCGGAAAGGGGGAGGGCGGCATAAACGGCGGACCGCCCGGCGACCTTTACCTGAACGTCGAGGTTCGCCCTCATCCGTTTTTCGAGCGGCGCGGCGACAATATCTACTGCGAGATGCCGATCACGTACGCGGAGGCGGTGCTTGGCGCGCAGATCGACATCCCGACCGTGGATGGACGGGTAAACCTGCGTATTCCGGCCGGAACCGACAGCGGCAAGGTGTTCAGGCTGCGCGGCAAGGGCTTTCCGCACATCCAGCAGTACGGAAGGGGCGACATGTTCGTCACGCTTAACATAGTGGTGCCGCAAAACATAGACAGGGAGAGCAGGGAGCTTATCCGCGAGTTCGAGAAGCGCAACCCGTCCAATCCGCGGCTGCGCTATCTTGAGCAGGAGCGGCAGAAGGCGAAATGAACGCGCGCCGGGCGCGGGATTGGTGATTTCGATTGGCGAAGCGCAAGACTGACGAGTTCGAGGATCTGCCCGAGGAAGAGCGCGGCATCTACTCCATCGGGACGGTGGCGCGGATGTTCGACATCCACCAGCAGAGCCTCAGGCTTTACGAAAAACAGGGGATACTCGTTCCCCGGCGGACGGCCGGCAAAACGCGGATGTATTCGAAGCGCGACGTGGAGAAACTGGAAATAATTTTGAATTTGACGCAGGAGATGGGAGTCAATTTGGCCGGCGTCGAGATAATCCTCCGGATGCGCAGCCAGATCACGCGGCTTCAGGATCAGATGCGGGAGCTGATACAGAGGATGCGCGAGCACCTGGATCACGAGTACGAAGAGAAGCTGCGCGAACTGGAAAGCACGACCGCGATCGTCCCGATTACGACGGAACGCGGAATCGCCAAGCGGGGCAGGGAATAGCGCTTAAAACCCTGAATACGGCCCGATGGCACCGCCGCGCCGAAAAGCCGGTAATTGCGCACCTGTATTCCGATATAATTGGGAGATTTCGCAAAAAACTCACCGCCGCGCGTGATTTTTTTAGCGCGCATAATTTTCCCTCGCGCGTGATTTTTCCTTGCGCGTGATTTTTCCCGCGGTTCGGGGTATAATGCACGCGTACGGCATCGGACGGCCGCGGACTATCCGCCGGAGGCGGAAGCGATGACGCGAAGAATAAGGGGCTTTTGGACAGGATCCGCAGAGCGGAGGGAACCCCGCGCCCCTGTTTCGATAGCAAAACTCAATACTCTTGGAGGCAGCGCAGATGGTTAAGCGGCTGACAAATCTGGTCATGGGGGGGGGCTGGGATTGCCA